>JAADHT010000155.1:0-4556 GCA_013151705.1 Kiritimatiellota bacterium
CGATGTAGTTCAGGGACAGATCCTCAATCTCATAGTTCAGAAGAAGCGGTTCGGTTTCCCGTCGGATGTGTTTGGATATGTGCAGCGAACAATCCATCCATTCGCGGATCATCGAACCGGCCCAGCCACGGGCTTCGGCGATGGCGTGCATTTCTTTGACCTGGGCGGTGATGTGCTTCTCGCCCGGCGTCTGGGACATCAAGCCGGCCATGACGGTTCCCGAATGCGCGAAGGCTTCGAAACCTCGTTTCAGATAGAACGCGTCATTATTCAGCGAATCGAATCCTATGATTTTTTCGAGCAGCGTCTCAACATTTTCCGAAGGGGACGCGATCGCCATCAATTCGATTCTGTTGCAGGTGTTTAGAAGCATGAATTCGTGCACACCCCATACGCAGACGACCAAATCGCCCGTCCGAACGAGCTTTTCTCCAATGAGATGGAGTTTCTCCCTGTCCACCAAGTTGAGATAGTTGTGGTCGGTGCCCATCACTATGAATTCCGCCCGCTCGAGCATAGTTATGTGTCTTTCCAACGAGTTTTTTATCATGCGCGTTTTGCGGCAGGACTCACCTTGAGTCGAGACGGCGACTGCGACTCCATTCTTCTCGAAAGAAGCCGGAGTTATGAACGAGCCGCTCGTCCAGTTCGAATCCACGGCGCAGCACTGGATGCCGCGTTCCCGGCAAAGCTCGATTATCCGGCTGTTCAAAGCTTTATCGTCCGTGGCGGCGAAAACCAGCGTGTTTCCGTCAAGCATGGACGCGTCGAACGGGCGCTCGATCAAACTGACCTCACCTTCCGAAACCAGCGAGGTTATTTTTTCGGAGACCTTCAGAGCGCATACCGCTATGTCGCACCCGCTTCCCAGCAAACCGAGGGTTTTTCTAGTGGCCACTTTGCCGCCGCCGACCACGAGACAGCGCTCTCCGTCCAAAAGCAGGTTGACGGGATATGTTTTCTTTATCCGGCTCATAATTTTTCCGTTGATTAATGTTTTCCGGGCGCGTGCGGGACTTCTTCAGAGATCCGCTGCGAAATCCGCGACGGCTTCGCCGAAGGCGTTGACATCCTCCTCGGTATGCGCGGTCGAGATGAAATCGAGTTCGAACTGCGACGGGGAAAGGTAGAACCCCGCGTCGAGCATGCGCCTGTGGAACGACGCGAACGCGTCCGTGTCGCATTTCGCCACATCGGCGAGGTTTTCAAGCGGTCGATTGGATGTGAAAAAGATAGTGAAGGCTCCTCCGAACGCCTCGCAACGCGACGGGAGACGCTTTTCCGCCGCCAAACGGTTGATATTCTCCGCGAGTCTTGCCGCCATACGCTCCAGTTTGGGATAGGGGTTGGTTTCCACCAGCTTCCGCAAAGTCGCGATTCCCGCGGCCAGAGCGACTGGATTGCCGCTCAGGGTTCCTGCCTGGTAAACTCCGCCCGTCGGAGCGAGATGGGACATTATCTCCTTCGAAGCCCCAATCGCGCCTATCGGCATTCCGCCGCCGATGATTTTGCCCAGCACGGTTATGTCGGGGAGAACACCAATCAGCTCGGCGAATGTTCCGGCGTGGAATCTGAACCCCGTGATCACCTCGTCGAATACGAGCAGAGCGCCGTTTTCGGCGCTTAACTCCCTCAACGCCTCGAGAAACCCCTTCTTCGGCCGCACCAATCCCATGTTTCCGGCGACCGGCTCGACGATGACGGCGGCGACGCGGTCTTTGTATTTAGCGAACGCCTCATCGACGGATTCGATGTCGTTGTAAGGAACCGAAACAACCTCCGACGCGACATTCGCGGAGACACCCGCCGAGCTTGAGACCGACTGGGTCAGAAGGCCGCTGCCGGCGTTCACCAGCAAAGCGTCGGAATGCCCATGGTAGCAGCCGTCGAACTTCAGTATCATTGATCGTTCCGTGTATCCGCGGGCCAGTCGCAACGCTGTCATCACCGCCTCTGTTCCAGAGTTGACCATGCGGAACATATCGGCATGCGGAACGCGCTGTTCGAGCAGTTCCGCCATCTCAACTTCGAGAGGATTGCATATTCCGAAGCTCAATCCGTTTTCAGCGGTTCGTTTGACAGCTTCGACGACGTCCGGATCGGCATGTCCGAGAATCAGCGGCCCCCAGGAGCAACAGAAATCGACGTATTTTACGCCATCGACGTCGTAAACCGCGCTTCCAACCCCCTTCTCCATGAAAACCGGATTGCCTTCCACGCTTCCGAAGGCCCTCACCGGACTGTTCACGCCGCCTGGGATGACTCGGCGCGCCCGTTCGAATAATTCTGAAGATCCACTCATCCCACTTCTCCTTATCCTTTCAAAATCTCCATGTATCCGTTCGCCCAGTAGGTGATGATAATGTCCGTTCCGGCTCTTGCCATCGCCGCGATGGACTCCCTGACCATCATCGTCAAATCCCCCCAGCCGCGTTCCGCCGAGGCAATCAACATCGAGTACTCGCCACTGACGTTGTACGCGGCGAGCGGCAGAAGCGAGCGTCGTTTTATTTCCGAGATGAGATCCAGGTAGAAGAGAGCCGGTTTCACCATCAGGATGTCGGCACCCTCGGATTCGTCGAGTTCGGATTCCCGCAACGCCGCGGCGGAATTTCTGAAATCCGCCTGATACGATTTCCTGTCGCCGCTCGCCGGCGCCGAGTCAGCCGCCGCCCTGAAAGGGCCGTACATGGACGACGCGAATTTCGTCGAATAACTCATGATAAGCGCGTCTTGAAAACCGTTGCCGTCAAGGGCTTCACGTATGGCGGCGACCTGGCCGTCCATCATCGCGCTGGGCGCGACCGCGTCCGCTCCGGCGGAGGTATGGCTGACGGCCATCTTGGAAAGGAGTTCGAGAGTGGGATCGTTCAAGACCTCCCCTTCCTCGCTAAAAATCCCGCAGTGTCCATGGCTGGTGTATTCACAGACGCATATGTCCGTGAAAACGAACAATTCCGGAAATCTCCTCTTCAGCTCCACCACAGCCCGCTGGACCACGGCGTCGTCCCGCAGCGCGTAGGCGGCGTCCGAACTCTTGTGAGCTCCATCGACCACGCCGAAAAGCATCACGGAACGCACGCCGGACTCTAGAAGCCTATCAACATCCCCGAGCAGCGTATCCACCGAATATCTGTGCTGCCCCGGCATTGACGAGATCTCGTCCTTGACACCGGAGCCTTCAACTACGAAAGTCGGCCAGACAAGTTTAGAGGGCTCCGGCATGGGATCGGCCAGCATCCCGCGTATCGCCGAGTTTTTTCTCAACCGTCTGAGTCTTGTATGTGGGAACATATAACTCTCCTCTGTTTAGACCCTGTTCGAAAAGGGCCTGAAACCCGAATATCGTCAGCCACGGGCTGAAGGCTCTCGATCCCGCGATTCCCGCGGGATGGAAAATCTACTTTGTTTTCCGCCTGATACAAACTTTTCCGGGAAATAAAAGCCGTTTCCAGGGGCGTCTCCAATTTTTCAACATTCCAAAGCCTCCATCACTGTTCCATCAAAATCCACTACCTGCAAAGACAGTTCCGTCTCCGGCGGCATCCATTCGGAAAGGCGGGCGAGCGCCATCCGCTTTAGATGGCGAAGCAAAGCCAACCGCTTCTCCGACGGCAATGCGTTCAGAGCGCCGCGGACGGTCGGCATAGCGGTGACGAGATCGAGCTCGCTCGGCGTCAAACCGCATTCATGCGCCTCGGCCACGAACTCACTCATATCGATGGAATTGCGATGGGCGTGGGTGCATTTGAATCCCCGCGAGTACTTGAAGAGTTTGCCGGGCATGCACACAATATGAACGAGTTTGAAACAATACTCGTTTAAAAGCTCGAGCGACTCCGCTATGAAATCCGCGATTCTGATGAACGCCACCTCCGGAATCTCCGGATGAAACGCCTTGAACGAGTTGAGGGTTTTCGCGCCGGTGCATAGAACGATCTCCTTGGGATACGCGGAATGAATATTCCGCATCAAAATTTCAATCGTGTCTATGTACGCCTTGTGCGAATACGGCACGACTATTCCAGTGGTTCCAAGAATAGACACGCCACCGACTATCCCCAAGGTAGGATTGAGTGTTTTGACCGCGATTTTCGCACCGTCCCGCACGGAAATTTCCAAAAGCAGCTTGTTGAAAAACTCGGCGATTCCGCTATCGGATAGATTTTCAAGTATCATCTTTCGAGGGATCGGATTCACGGCCCATTTCCCGACCGGAACGTCAACTCCCTCCCTCGTGGCCACCCCTACTCCCGAAACGCAACGAAGGACCACGGACAGCGAGTCGTCTTCAAGGAGATAATCCTCGGTGCCCGGTTCAAGTTTCACCATTGGGCGCAGGCGGGCGGAGATCTCGGCGCCGTTCGTAACGTCAGGATCGTCTCCGGCGTCTTTGACGACGCTGGCCGAGGCGACTTCCCCGTCCTTCGACACCGACGCCACCTCAATGGAACGCCGAACGCTATCCGGAAAGATTATGGACACGCCGGAAAACCGCTCGTTCGAACGTGCGAGCGCGAAAGCCGCGGCTTTCGCCGCGGCGGCGGCGCAAGCTC
>JAADHT010000155.1:4563-7487 GCA_013151705.1 Kiritimatiellota bacterium
CCTGTTCTAAGTTTCCGGGACTTCGACAAATCACTACTCCTTTTGCCACCGGCAATTGATTGGCGAACACGCGGTTTCCAGCGACGGCGGGGATCCTAATCCATCCGCGGATGCTCGATTTCGATGAGAGCTGGTTCGAGAATGGCGTGCAGCGCCGCCACCGCGAGAGTGCTGCCACCGCGTCTCCCCTCGATGGTCACATGCGGAATATCGGTTTGTGAAAGCAGCTTCTTCGCCTCGACCACATTGACGAACCCGACCGGCATACCGATCACCAACGCGGGTCTGATCCCTTTTTCAACCGCGAGGCGCACAATCCCGGCCAACGCCAGCGGGGCGTTGCCGATCAAAACGATGGAGCCGTCAAGAATAGGCTCGGCTTTCTCCACGGCGGCCAGCGCGCGCGTGATATTCCGTTCAGCCGCGATTTCCGCGACATCCCGGTCGGCGATGAAACAACGTACGCTATCCCGAGAGTAATCGGGATTGATTTTTCTCAATTTAGCCACCGACACGCCACTTTTTATCATATTGGAGTCCGAAAATATCGGAACGCCCCGGCGCAGAGCTTTCAGACACGCTTCAAACGGATCGCCGTTGAATTTGATCAGATCGGCTATGGCGAAGTCGGCCGTCGTGTGTATGAGCCTTCTAACGACATACCGGCGTTTCCCGTCGAATCGGTAGAGATCGATCTCATTTTCGACGCGCCTGAAACTCTCGTCTTCGATCTCCCGCCCGTTCATATCCCATATTATCTCGTCGAAATTCATATGTTCATCCTTTCAATATGACCAGCAACACCATAAGGACTAGCAAGGCTGTGGCGAATCTGCTCACCTGTAAGATCATAACGATCCAAAAACCGTCCTTTCCAGGAAAGATTCCCAACGCCGACGGAAGATTACGTCTGACGGTTCGAATCGGATTCGTAACCAAATTGCCGGCGAAGAATGCCAGAAGTATCTGCGCGACGGAGATTACGCCCTTGTCGCTCAACTCCATCGCGACCGACGCCGCGCTGACGAACCCGCCCAGCCTGGCGAACATCACCGTCATCACCTCCGGTGAAAAATAAGGCGTGAGAAATTCCGGCATTGAATTTCTCCAAGCGGTGAATACGCCATACTTGGACATAAGGACGACTCCGACGTATATCGGCACGGTGACTAGAACGATTCGTTTGAGCATTCGACTCGTTCTGGCGAAGGCTTTTTTGAAGGTCTCTCTCCAAGGCATACGTCTTTTCGTGGAATCCCTTTCAATATGGCATCCGGCGTTTGTCCCAACTTTTTCCTTCCCGAAAACGAGAATGAGGCAGGTTCTCGCCAATCCAATGGAAAATTGAATGATGAAGTAAAGAACGCCCGGCAATCCCAAAGTGAAAATGATCACGAACATAATTCTGAACGCATGTGAAACCTCCGCTAGATAGGAGTTGGCCACGGCCGAAAGAAACATCTCCCGCCTTTTTATCCTCTTTTCGGAATATGCGTCGGAGATTATGCTGTTGGCGGCGTTGTTTGAGACTATCGCCGTGATGAAGGCGGTTCCGCAAATGTCGGGAAGCTTGGCGAGTCTCATCATTGGCTTGGCGAGAAAAGAAATATACCTGATCCAGCCGCGGTACTCGAACACGGCGCCGGCGAAACAACCGAGTCCCACAACCAGAACAAGTCTGAGTATGCCGGTCGCCAATCTTATGAACAATGGGTCGTGAGGATGCATCGCACACCGTTTTTTTCTGAAATGAAGTCAGCGGAGTCCTTTCGAAGAAGGTCGAACTATCAAAAGCGAGAGGTATTCGTCGTCCATCGATCGTATTTCATCGGGATCGCTGGAAAACGCCTCGTCGTCCAAACCCACGTGCGTCGCGTAGAGCAATTCCCGTTCGACATCGGCGAATTCGTCGAGCAGAGCGTTTTTCGTTTTGAAGGTCTTGAGGAAAACGGTCGTCTCACATCCTTCGGCTCCTTCACGCGGCATATCGCTCGAGGACGCCGGAACAACCCTGAGAATCTCCTTGTCCTCCACCAACGGAAAATTCGCCGCCGCCGCCGCCGCCTGGAACGACGTTATTCCCGGGACGGTATCAATGCGCAGTTCGGGAATGATTCTCTTCAATTCGCGCGAAATATAGATGTACGTGCTGTAAACCATCGGGTCGCCGATGGTGGCGAACGCGCAATCCCTTCCCGCGGAAAGCGCTTTGGCGACCGTATTCGCGTTTCGGCGGACCTGCTCGTCGCGCTCCGCTCCGCCGCGGAGCATTGAAAAGGTCAGCGGAATCCTCTCTGCCGGAAAATCATGACTTTCCACGATGGCGCCCGAGACGCTCCGCGGACTGTTTGGACCGACCACATGGAAAATAACATCAACCGCGTTTAAAATTCTGAACGCCTTTAATGTCAAGAGTTCCGAATCGCCGGGCCCTACGCCGACACCGTAAAATATGCCTGTTTCACTCACGTGGCGAACACCGCTCGGTTTTTTTCGCTTTGCCTGATGAAAAGAGTGGAGAGGCGGAGATGAGAACGACTCCCATCACGACGGTGAGGAAATGACGGTGCTGCATTTTTGACTCCTTTTCGCGTGATGCGCGCAAATAAAAGATGATTCGGACCGTTCCATCTCAACAGCCCGGACTTTCTCCCACCAGGTCTGACTTTCCCCGCGGAGCGGGAATTCACAGTGGCGCTACCGTCTCCGAATCTCACGGAGTTCCAGTGAGGAGAAATACTCCGCTCCCAGTATCATGAAAGGGGGGCACAAGCCTATACTATAGAGCTTTTGCTGAAAAACAAAAGCTGGCTACCGAAAAAATGTTTTAATTTTAGAGCGAGCCGGTAATCGCTCAGTGAATAGCTGAAGGCAAGTGAAAAGTAAACAGTCAATAGAAAAACAACCGCCCGCCTTCGTCCACT
>JAADHT010000186.1:0-3137 GCA_013151705.1 Kiritimatiellota bacterium
TGGCCAGCGCTTCCCAGTTTTTGAGAATAGTCTCGTCGGAGGTCCATTCCTTCGCGTCCGTCAACACTTTCAAAGCGCTGTCCGCGTCGCCGCGTTTAAGGAGTATCCAAGAGTAGAGCGCGTGTATTATCACTCCATCGTCGCCTTTGAATTTGCGTTTTTTTGATTTGAACGTTTTTTCAAGGGCCGGATCGTTGTTTTTATATTGGCGCGCCATTTTCATGGCCATGGCCAGGGGCTCCATAAAGAGGCAGTTCGGAAGAAGAGCGTCGACTTCTTTGAATTCTCCGAGCTGGTAGTGGAACTGCATTCGCATAGTGTCTGTTTGTTTTTTCAAGAGCAGCGACCATTTCCAAAGCGGCTCCATTCGCTTCGTCAGCTCCAACGCCTCGCGGATGGACTTTTCCTGATCCTTTTCCAGAAGCTTCTGCATGTGTTTGATCCCGCCGGCCGGTTTCGTTTGAAACATGTTCGCTTTGCGCTGGATTTTTTGTTGACCTTCGGCGATGACTTGTTGTATGGCTTCCGTCACGGCGTTGATTTTTTTTCTAAAAAACAAGCCGAAGATAAGTTGGGAGGCCAACACCGTCAGAGCGCCGAAGATGACGCACCATACGTGGGGGAGCTGGTCCGTGGTCGCTACGAGAATTTCGTACACGCCGAATCCGGCGAGAATAGAGATGATCAATGAAATCATTTTTGTTTTTCCCTTATTTTAGGTTCAGGCTTTGACAACGTCGCGCAAGTTCGTTAGCACGTTTCTCGTGTCGATCCTGCATTTGCCTAGTTTCGCTATTTCCGCATGATCGACGCAATCGTGGGCGGTTGAAATGAGCACCGCGTCGTATTCGCACTCCGCGGTTTCCGCGGGATCGACGCTTTCTCGACCGAAATACTCGGGGTACTCCCTGATTTTCGGGACTCTCCGGCAATAAGGATCATAGTAATCGATTACCGCTCCCTTTTTCTCTAGAAGCCTCCATAATTTGAATGTGGGGCTTTCGCGGAGATCGTCGACGTTTTTCTTGTACGCGAGTCCGACGAGGAGAATTTTACTTCCTTTCAGGGCTATCGATTTTTCGTTCAAGGCCTCCATCGTTTTGGTCACTACGTATTCCGGCATTTGCGTGTTGACTTCTCCGGCCAGCTCGATGAACCTGGTCGTCGCTCCGAACTCCCTCGCTTTCCAAGTCAGATAGAAGGGATCGATGGGAATGCAGTGACCGCCCAAACCCGGCCCCGGATAGAAAGGCATGAACCCGAAAGGTTTCGTCTTGGCCGCGTCTATCACTTCCCAAATGTCAATCCCCATCTTCGTGAAGATGACTTTGAGTTCGTTGACCATTGCGATGTTGACTGATCTGAAGATGTTTTCGAGCAGTTTCGTGGCTTCCGCCGCAGCGGCGCTTGAAACCGGTATGGTGCGGCAGATCACAGTGTCGTAAAGGGCTCGCGCGACGCGGAGACTCGACTCGTCGTCGGCTCCCACGACCTTCGGGATCGTGGAAGTGGAGAACTCGGCGTTGTTGGGGTCTTCGCGTTCGGGAGAGTAGGCGAGAAAGAAGTCCCTTCCGGCTTTTAAAGAGCTTTTCTCCTCCAGAATGGAACGCAGCACCTCATCGGTGGTTCCGGGATATGTCGTCGATTCAAGGGTGCAGAGTTGACCTTTTCTAATGTAAGGAGCGATGGCTTCGGCTGTGGACACGATGTAGCTCATATCCGGTTCGCGGTGGTGCGTCAGTGGCGTGGGAACGCATATTATCACGGCGTCCTGTTCGGATATCAGTGAGAATTCCGAGGTGGCTTTGAACCGCTTCGTGTCGTTCATTTCCGCGAGTCTCGCGTCGGGGATGTGTTTGATATAGGAATTCGAACTGTTCAGAGCGTCGATTTTTTCATGGTCCACGTCGAATCCGGTTACGTTAAATCCGGCGCCGACGAATTCCAACGTCAACGGCAGACCGACGTAGCCGAGTCCAACCACGCCCACGCGGTAGTCTCTGGCGTTGATTTTTTCAATAAGAGTTTCAAGCATAATAACCAATCCTGTTTTTCAAAGTCTGATAGCGTTCGAAAAACGCTGTCAGTGATTGTCGCGACATTCTCTCGGACGGACTCTATGGCGGTGGGACGCTAGTACCGCATACAACTAAAAACGTCGCATTGATGGCGAATTCAATGGATGCCAAGCCGTTGGAACGCCACCGCGGGAGGGGGGCTGAAATCCGAAATACTTCTTGTCAATGCGATGCTTTAGGCTGTACGCGGTACTAGAGCTCCACCGCGTGAGCCGGGAATATAGTTGCGCGGAGTTTTAATGCAAACTCCTTCGGGGTATAAAATGATTTGAAATTCGCTTGTAATAAGTGTCGGGGGGGATAGATTTCATGTTCCGGTTGTCGCGAGGCCTTATTCCGACTGGCTCTGTGGCCATGTCATCACAAGGAGTGGAATATGAGGGGATCCCGTTTGCTTTTTATTGTGGCGCTTGTTTATCTTGTTGGTTGCAACATTTTTCCCAAGCGGGTGGATGTGCCTGTGTATTACTACGATATAACCGGTCCGTCCGACGGCGCCGCTTTGAATGTTCCACTGAAACTTTCATCCGTGGATTGTGTTTTTTCGGAGCGGATGTCAATGATGTTCAGAGACGGCTCGAATTCGGTGCGTATCGACGATTTCAACAAGTGGAGCTACTTGCCTTCTGCTTTGTTGCGGCGCTATTTCATTGTGTTTTTGAGCGATTCAGCTCGAATGAATAAAGAAAGCAAACCAAAGGTTCCAGTTTTGCTTTTAAGGATCAATGTCGTCCGCTTTGATTGTGATTTGGTGAAGCGGACGGCCAATACCGCCATTCTCTTTACGGTCTATGATTCCAAGACAAGCAAAATGATCTGGAGGCGCTTGATCACCGCCGAGAAAAAGAGTCGAACTGAAACAGCTTCGGGATTCGCGGCCGCGATGTCTTCCGCAATTGCGGAAACTGCGTCGCGTATGGTTTCCGAATTGAACGCGGCTAAATTGCGGACCGAGTCCGATAAGTGAAAAACGGGGCGGTGCCGCTGTTATGAAAAAAAAATCAAATCATTTGGAGCGGACATTCACTTATACCGTTAAAGATACGGCGGTGCTGGAGG
>JAADHT010000186.1:3153-7661 GCA_013151705.1 Kiritimatiellota bacterium
CGGAAGACGGTTTGCGCGCTGAAATCGTGGAGGAGGCCGCCGAGGCGTTTGAGGCGGCCTTGGCGTCGACTGTCGCCATAGTGAGATTTGACCTCTCTTCCACAGTTACGACGCATTACTGGTCTATGGCCTACTTGAAGCTCTGTGGCGAGATCACGTTGCGCGAGGGATTCAACAACGTGAAATTCGAATTTCCGGGGATCGACGCCAAATTACTGGGCGCCCTCGCCAGATTGGGATTTTCCGACAAAGGTGTTTATCTGCATGCCCCGAAGAGGGTGATGGAGTCCCGCGGCGTTTTCGTGTCCACCGGCGGTGCGGTATTGAAAATACTTGAGGACACCGGGAAATTGATGTCGTACGCCAAGGATCTTGTTAAAACCGTATTCTATTTCATTCGCCATCCGCGCAAGTTGAATTTCGGCGAGGTTTTGTTTTATATGGATCAGACTGGCGCGGACGCCGTTCCGATCGTGATGCTCATCTGTTTTTTGATGGGAATGATCCTCTCGTTTCAGGGAGTCGCGCAGTTGTCCCGTTTCGGACTCTCTATTTTCGTTTCGGATCTGGTCGGTCATTCCATCGTCAGGGAATTGGGGCCTTTGATGGTCGCCATCATCTGCACCGGGCGAGCGGGATCGGCTTTCGCGGCGGAGATAGGCACGATGAAGGTGAACGAGGAGCTCGACGCGATGACCACTATGGGGCTGAAACCGGTCTATCTCCTGGTGATGCCGAAAATGTTGGGGTTGATCCTGGTGATGCCGATGCTGACTTTGATAGGCGATTTCGTTGGAATCATCGGCGGAGGCGTTATGGCGGCGACAAGCAACGACATCACCCTTTTCTCGTATTTCAACAGAATCACGGTGTCGCTGATGCCGGCGAATGTGATGGAGTCGCTCGTTAAAAGCGTCGTATTCGCTTTTTTCGTGGGCGCCATAGGCTGTTTCAAGGGATTCGAATCGGAATCCGATGCGAAAGGAGTGGGGGGAGCCACAACTTCAGCGGTCGTGAGTGGTGTCTTTCTCATAGTTTTGGCGGATGCCGCGGTGACATTCGCGTTTCCGCAGTTCATGCGGCTATTTGGTATAGATTATTGATGTTCAAAGTCCGGCGTTCGAGGCTCGATGTTCATTTTTTCTTTTTGAACTTCCAACGTCGAACTTTCAACATCGAACGTAAGAGGGAGATGGCGCCTCCAGCCGTTCGACGTTCGGATGACTGAGCGCTCTGGAATGTCGTTTTGGAGTTTTATGTATGCGGGAAAAAACTGCAAATTCCGAGGAGATCGTGGTGGAGGTAAGGAACCTTTCCACCGGCTACGATGACTTCATCGTCCATGAAAATTTGAATTTCGAGGTGCGGCGTGGAGAGATATTCGTGATTTTGGGTGGTTCTGGTTGCGGGAAATCAACTCTCTTGAAACATCTGATAGGTCTCAACCCGCCTCTGGCGGGGGAGATTCTCGTCAACGGCGAGAATCTGGCGTCGGCCTCGGAGAAAGAGAAACTGGACATAATGCGCGGATTCGGCGTTTTATATCAATCGGGAGCTCTTTTCAGTTCGATGACGATCGAGGAGAACGTGGCTTTGCCTTTGACCACATTCACGAAACTGCCACGCCGCATTGTGGAGAGTATGGCTAGGGTCAAATTGAGCCTTGTCGATCTTCAGGGGTTCGAGAGTTTCCTTCCGGGGGAGATCAGCGGCGGTATGAAAAAACGCGCGGGGTTGGCGAGGGCGATGGCGCTTGATCCGGAAATACTTTTCTTCGACGAGCCATCCGCCGGTTTGGATCCTATTTCCTCCGCCGAGTTGGACCAGTTGATTTTGTCGCTCAGGGAGGAGACGGGAGTCACTATGGTAATCGTGACGCATGAGCTTGACAGTATTTTCACCGTCGCCGACCGGGTTATCATTCTCGACAAGGAGAGTGCGGGAATAATCGATCAGGGCGATCCCCGCGAGCTTCGCGACAATAGTTCAAACGAGTGGGTCAAGCGGTTTCTCAACCGCGATTCGATGAAAAGAGTTTAACAAAGGGAGATTTGATTATGAGCAATAAAGGCAACAAATACAAGGTCGGGGTATTCGCAATCTCATCCATCACGCTTTTCGTGTTCGCAATGGTCGCGTTGGGGATAATGAGCAATTTCAAAGAGAAGTTCCCTTTTATCACCGTCGTTACCAGTTCGGTGCAGGGTTTGGAGAAAGGCGCGATTGTGAAATTGAAAGGGGTTCCAATCGGCAAGGTCTCGGATATGAAGATCGTCGCCAAAAACACGCAGGTGTTGATTGTAATGGAAATGGATTCTAATGCGGTAACCTCCGTCTTGAGAGAGAAGTTGAAAGCCACGGGAGACAGCCAAGAGGCGTTCCGCGAATATCTCAAGGAGAGCGTTGCGAAGGGGATGCGGTGCCAATTGAGGTATGGAGGAATCACCGGAAACCTATACTTGGAGCTGGCTCTCTATGATCCTGAGAAGTTTCCCCCTAACAAAGATATCGTTCTTCCGGAGGAGCACGATCCATACATACCCTCCATCCAACCCGTGCTCATAGAAAACATAATGGGTAAAATGCAGGAGGCGCTGGAGAAAATTGCGGCGATCGACGTGAACAAAATAGTTGAGAACGTCCATAAGACGCTCGCGAAAATAGATGCGACTCTCGACACTATAAACAAACAACTCAAAAAGGCTGATTTGCCGGCCACGTCCAGATCGGCGAGAGCTTTTCTAGATGATACGAAGGGGTCCATCGCGCAAGTCTCGCTAATGAGAAAAAGCCTCGAGGCGTCGCTTGAGCGAGCGAGCGATTTGATGGCCTCGGCGAAAAACTTGCTCGACAGTTTGGAGAAAAATCCGGATTCGCTCATCTACGGAAAAAGTGGAAACCCCGTCATTAAACATTGATTGCCTGCTTGATGGCGAGTTGGGAGCGTAAAAATGGCTGTAGCGAAAAAAAATAGATTTTATCAACGTCCGGGATTCCGCATAGGAGTCATTTTGTCGTCCGTTGTTCTTGTTTTATCTTTACTCGTTTTTGCTTTCTGGTTGACGACCAAGTCTTTGTTTTCGAAAAACGCCAATCTGGTGATTCGAAGAGTGGTGGTGAGAAGTGGTGGATGGTGGAGGAAGCATCCACGAGAAGTCAACAAGGCGCTTGGGGTGGTCCCCGGCGAAACCAATTTGTTCACCTATTCACTTCCGGAACTTCGCGGAAGACTGGAGAAGCGCCCGAGCGTGGAGTCCGTCGAGATATCGAGGATAATCCCCGACACCCTTTTGGTCGATATAAACGAGCGGATTCCGTTGGCGTTTCTGTATTGGAGGGAAAGCAAAAAAGTAGTGGATCCCAGTGGCGTTGTCATGTCCACTTCGTCCTGCGTCAGCATCGGTGGCGATCTTCCGGTGGTGACCGGTTTCAAGTCGCGGAAACAGGATTTGATTCCAGGTAGCAGACTCCCCCAGCTCCTGCCGGCTCTGCGATTGATCGATTCCGCCGCCAAAATCGTTCCCGAAGCGCGTTTTTTACGCGTTAGCGGGCATAATCCGAAATATTTCAAAATAACGATGCGTATCGACGGATCGAAAAGGATACTCACTCTTTACATGTCCAAAAAGGGAGTCGAAGTCAAGTTGCGCGTCCTTGCGAAACTGCTTCCGCGAATTCCGTCGTCGCACCCGAACGCCACTGTGATCGACATGCGTTACAAGGGACAGGCAGTCGTTGAATAACAAATTCGAGTGGAGAAACTCGAGCGATATCCGAATGCGTTTTGGGAGGATTTGAGAAGTGAAGACAGTTGCTGGACATCAACCGAATTTATATCCGTACGGTGGATTTTTCGCGAAGCTGGCGTACGTCGATCAGTTTGTCGTCGTGGAGAACACTCAATACGTTAAGAAGCAGTACCATAACAGAAACAAAGTCAAATTTCCGGATGGAGAGGCGAGGTGGCTTACCATTCCCGTCAGAAACGCCGAGCGTTTCAAGCAGACTATCGCCGACGCCGAAATCGACGATTCAGTGAATTGGCGCTCGAAACATTTGAAAACGCTCCGCTCGAACTACTCGAAATCTCCACACTTCGAACTTTTTTTCCCGAGAATTCAAACACTTTTAGAGGCGAAGTGGGCTCTCTTGGCGGATTACAATATTGCCGTGATTGAAATCTGCCGGGAGTTTCTGGAGATTGACACGCCGATGTTCAAAGCTTCGGAAATCGGGGTTTCGGGAGTTGCGTCCGAACTGATTCTCGATATTTGCCGGAAAACAGGTTCCGACGCGTATCTCCACGGAAAACATGCCCGCGACTACGTGGATTTCGATCTGCTTGAAAACGCCGGAGTGGCGAACCTTATTCAGGACTACGCCGCGGTGGAATATCCTCAGCCGAATGGAGCCTTCATCTCGAATCTGTCGGTTTTGGACATTATTTTCAATTGCGGACCAAATAGTTTGGACGTGATTATGGCCGGACAGAAAATTTCCGCGCCCGA
>JAADHT010000050.1 GCA_013151705.1 Kiritimatiellota bacterium
TTTATGACATGAATAAAGCTAACTTCTTCTGTAGCTGTTGGAGCTGTTCCTTGGTCTTCTTCATTCATTTTTCATCTCCGAACATAGAAGTCTGCGGCGGCGGTTAGCCGTCCGTAGAACTGATAAGTTATCTTTTATTCTTTATAAATTCATTAATGTTGAAAACTCCCCAGGTTTTCATATCGTGAATAGACTCCATATAAGTAATAGCTTTATCTACTTTAGGATCAACATTTTTTTTATACTTCTTAACATGTATAAGCAAATTATAATTTCCTCGGCTTATATAGTTAGGATATTTTAGGCACATTTCTGCTAATTTGATGGAAGATGCATTAAGCTCATTTTTAAATAATGATCGATATTTTTTTGCTTTTGCTGGTTCATCAAATACCTCTAAAGCATATATTGTAAAAAAGCAATTATCATTTGCTATGCGTACTGTTGCCTTTTTGTTGGCATAGAACATTCCCTGTGAAAATGTAAATCCCAAAATTAGTGTGATGGCAATAACAATAAGAAATATTCTTATTCCTACAGATACTTTTTTATTTTTGATGATGCTCATTTTCATTTTAGATAACACAAAGCTTAGGTGCCGCGGTTAGCGGTCTCCTGAAGCGATCTTGTTGGCGACCTGTCCGCCGTAATTTCAATGTAGGCGGAAGCCATATTTTATTTCTTCGCCTTTGATTCGATCATTCGCGTATTCCGCGAATTTCCCAACTTGGACATTGGACATTCCTTGTTGGATATTGGATATTCAATTCTTCCCGCCAACAATTATTAGACGACATGTTGTAATTTACGGAATTTCAATATGCCGCGGATTGATTTGTGTTTCGATTTCAAGCGTGTCCGGTCGTTTTTTTTCAACCACGCTCCCCTTTCCGTCCCTTTAATATGCCGTTGATCATCGGAAGGTCAAGGGCTGTTTGGAATTACCGCGTTTTTTTTCGGTTGATTTCCGCTGTCTTCGCATTCACGCGGCGGCATTCAGGCGGCGGCATTCAGGCATGAAAGTGCGTATTCCCGGCAATGCCGCAACCGGAAAACCCGACTGTCCGGTCGCAGGCCGGGAGAAAGTGGTTCCGGTTTGTTTTCCCGCGCGCGCATGCTCGATATCGATTGGCGAGAGGGGGCTCCGCGAGGCCTCACGGATTGGCGGCGCATCGTAATTTGATCGCTCGATGGTGTTGTAATATCCGATGATATTGATCATATGCGACACGTTGCAATATAATTGATTTCAATATCAATTGCAATGAAAAAAACGAAAAAAAGGGGTAACTACTCAGCACATTTTTTAACCACCCGACTTCGCTCATTGAGCTATGACGGGGCATGCTAACCAACACTAACGGATCAATGTTTGACGGGCTGAACCAGCCCGTCAAACGGTGTTACTTGAATTCAAAACATCGAACGTTTTGCCGTTCATGTTGAACGGTAAAACATTGTGTTTTCCAGTTAGCGTTCGTTAGTGAAAGTTAGTGGTGAATAGTAACGAATTTTCAATATTGAATAATCAATTCAAGATACGATCTTCTTTGTGTCTCAGCGTCTTCGTGGTTTGTCTTCTTAAGGGTGAACGGCCGTCATCTCAGTTCGACGTTCAGAGTTTCCGCGAGTCTTGCGCGGAGTTTGTCGTGTGCGGCGTTGACCTCTTTGTCGGTTAAGGTGCGGTCCGAAGCTCTGAAAGTAAGGGAGTACGCCATGCTTTTGCGTCCCGCGCCGAGCGTTTTCTCGTCCTTGAAGAGGTCGAATAGTTCGACTTTCTCCAGGTTTTTGAGTTTGGCTTTCCCTATGACCTTCATCACCTCCGCATGTTCGAGTGATTCGTCAGCGATAAACGCCACGTCCCGGGAGGTTGACGGGAATTGCGGTATTTGAGAGAATTTGACTCCGCGTTTCTTGCCGGAGAGCAGTGAATCGGCTTGGATGACGGCGATGAAAAGCGGAGCGGTCATACGCATTCCTTTGACTAAGTTCGGAGCGGTTTCGCCGCATTCGCCGACGACGCGTCCGTCCACCACGATTTCAGCGGCGGTTCCGGGCGCGAAGTTCGCGGATGCTTTGGTGTCGGTTGGCAGAGCGTGGAACTCGCATTTGTTTCTTCGAATCTCGAACAAGGCCTTGACGACGCCTTTGAGGTCGTAGAAATCCACATTCACGTCCCGTTCGGCTGAAAAACGTTCCGGGTGGGCTTTGCCGGTTATGGCTATGGCGCATTCCAAACGCTCCTCTGAAAACATCGACTCGTCGGCGCAGAAAACATTGCCCAGCTCGAACAAACGCAGGTCGCGGTTTCCGCGGGCGATGTTGCGCTCGACGGTTTCCAGCATCTGCGGAAAGAGCGATGGTCTGAGACAGGCCAGTTCCAAACTTATGGGGTTTTTGATTTTTTTGACGGTGATGTCCGCGAATCTCGCGTCGAGCAGAGCCTTGTCGATGCTGATCAAACTGTAGTTGACGCATTCGTTGAGTCCGACGCGGGCCAACTGGTCCCGCAGGGTCTCGAATCCGTAGTACGCGTCCTTTTCCCTGTCGCCGCCTGAAATGGCCGCGAGAGGCGCGGGCGGAATGTTGTCCAGACCGTGTATTCTGGCGACCTCCTCCGCCAAATCGGCTTCGCGGTATATGTCGAGCCGGTACGACGGAGGCAGCAGCACGCAAGAGGCGGAGTCGCTTCTCTCGACCTTCAGTCCTAGACCGGAGAATATTTGAAGCATTTTCTCGTTCGACACCTCGGCACCGAGAATCGCTCTTATTTTGTCGAATCTGCAAAGCACGGGTTTCGGCGGTTTATGCTCGGCTCTGACATCGATCAACTCCGACGCCAGTTTGCCTCCGGCGAGTTCGAGAATCAGTTTTACCGCTCTGTCGCTGGCTTTGGACGCCATCTCGAAATCGACACCGCGTTCGAATCTATAGGAGGAGGCGCTTGTTATTTTCAGATTTCTCGATGTCGAACGGATGTTCGACGGATCGAAGACGGCGCTTTCCAAAAGAATGTTGACGGTCTTCTCCGTGACACCCGAGTGTTCTCCGCCCATCACGCCGGCCAACGCCACGGGTTTCACTTGATCGCATATGACAAGATTGTCGGGGGAGAGCGACAGCTCGCTGCCGTCCAACGCCTTCATTTTCTCGCCGGGTTCGGGTTTTCGGACCACGATCCCGTTTCCCTCAAGCAAGTCCAAGTCGAAGGCATGCAGGGGATGTCCAAGCTCCATCAGCACGAAGTTCGTGACATCCACGACGTTGTTGATCGGGCGCAGTCCGATGGATGTCAGGCGTTTTTTCAGCCATTCCGGACTTTCCGCTATTTTCGCGCCGCGAATGACTCGGGCGGTGTATCTCGGACATAACGAGGGCTTCCTCACTTGGACGGTTACGGCATCGCCCGTTCCTGTGAATTTCGGAACGGCGATGTCGGGAAACCGCAAACGCGCTCTCGTTAGCGCGGAAAGATCCCTGGCGACCCCCCAATGCGATAGCCAGTCGGGACGATTGGGGGTTATTTCAAGTTCGTAGATTGTGTCGGTGTCCAGGCAGCTTTTCAGCGGTGCCCCGACCCGAGCGTCCGCTGGAAGTTCCAAGATGCCGTTGTGCCCGCCGGGCAGGCCGAGCTCGTCGGCCGCGCAGAGCATGCCATACGACTCCACTCCACGCAGCTTGGATTTCTTTATTTTGAGTTTGTCTCCCGAATCGGAGTCGATCAAGACCGTTCCGATGGTGGCGAGCGGCGCTTTTACGCCGGCGTCGCAGTTCGGAGCGCCGCAGACGACCTGAAGGGTTTCCGTTCCGGTATTTACTTGGCAAACGGAAAGCTTTCCGGCATCTGGATGAGGAGAGCGTTTAATAATTTCGACGACGACGATTCCCTCGGGAACATCGCCGCCGATCTCGTTGATCTCCTCCACTTCGATTCCAGCCATCGTCAACTTGTCCGCGAGCTCAAGCGGCCCGCAGGGCAAGTCGAGGTAGTCCGACAGCCAATTCAGAGAGAGCTTCATTCCATTTCCTTAAGGGCCGCTTTTCTGCTGAGTCTGATTTTGCCGCGGTCATCCACGTCGAGGACTTTGACGGACACTTGGTCCCCCTCTTTGCAGATGTCGGTGACTTTTTCCACGCGGTAGTCCGCGAGTTCGGAAATATGGAGAAGCCCTTCCTGTCCGGGAAGTATCTCGACGAACGCTCCGAAATCCTTGACGGTGACGACTTTTCCGCGGTAGACTTTACCGACTTCGACCTCGGCGCAGAGAGAGCCTATCATTTCCAGCGCTCTTTCCAACGCTTTGGTGTCGTTGGCGAAGACGTTCACCAGTCCGGTGTCATCGACTTCGATATTGCAGCCGGTCTCCTCCTGAATTCCTTTGATGTGTTTGCCGCCGGGGCCGATCAACGCTCCGATCTTCTCGGGATTGATGTTGATACTCTCGATTCTCGGGGCGAATTCGCTGATTTCGCTTCTAGGCTGG
>JAADHT010000107.1 GCA_013151705.1 Kiritimatiellota bacterium
CGCAGGGGTGCCGCATTCCAAAGCGTTTCGCGCGGAACCTGAAAGAATTACCGCACATATCCCATAGACCCCACAGCGCGGGAAGCCGACAAGTGAAACAATACTTCGTTGAAGCGTGAATAGCAATCCGCAAGGGAATTCAAATCGCGGAAATGGAGACTTGACTCGTTGCAATCGACACCGTCCCCGTTATATTCTCATTCGGTGTCGCGGGGGCGCTCGTCCCGATGGCGACGGATATGGAACCCGCCAAACGGAGGAGAAAATGGCGGAGCGGTGGCGGACGGCACCAACAATAAAGGGATTGTTTTATGGAATTGGAGACGACGACGACGGCGGCCGGAAGACCGCCTGAAAAATGGTACGAACTTGGCCCTTTTGTGATATTCGATCTCGAGACCACCGGCATGTCGGCGACGAATGATCGAATTGTGGAGATAGCCGCCGTCGGTGTCGATACGGACAACGAACGGACGCGTTTTCACTCATTGGTCAACCCCCGTATGAAAATCCCTTTTCACGCTAAAAACGTCCACGGCATATCCGACGAGAATGTCGCCGACGCGCCTACATTTCACGACATAGCTCCCCGGTTTCTTGAATTCGCCGATGGAGCGACGCTCGTGGCGCACAACGCCAGGTTCGACCTCTCGTTTCTACAGGAGAGTCTGGCGAGGACCGGACACCCGCTCTGGCGCGGAAAAACAATGGATTCGATTAAAATCATTAAAAACGCGTATCCCGGACTACCAAGCTACAGTCTCCAGAACCTGCGAGCGACATTCAATTTGGGGAGTGATTCCGACGGTCCCGCGCACCGCGCGTTCGCCGATGTCGAATGGACGCTGGAGATATTCGAGATGGCGATGAGAGGATTGTTGAAAGGATATGACTCGGCAATCCAAGATGACGGGGTTTGATTCTTGCAATATACGATATTCAGTGTAGTTTCACACTCGCTCGTTTGAACTATATCCGAACCGGGAGATAATCCAGGTGTTTCATGCCGGTAAACAAAAAACAACTTAAACGTATGATAAAGTTCGTGGCGATGCTCAAGGAGAACCGCTATCCGAACTGCAATTCCTTCGTCGAGGAGTTGCGAAGGGAGGATATCGACGGCAATGTCAACATCAGCTGCACGCGCAAGACAATCCAGCGCGACATAAAGACTTTGCGGGATGAGTTCGACGCTCCGATAGAGTATGACTACGATATGAAAGGGTACTATCTCCACCACCACGGCTGGGATTTTCCATGTCCGCTTTTCGAGGAGCGCGAGATGCTGGCGTCGGTGATAGGCGCGAGAATCGCGGAGGACATCCTGCCGGAGCCAATGAGGAGCGAGGTGCGCCAGGCGGTTGATTTCCAGTTGACAACCAACAATCCCGATTTCCTCGACACCGCCTATATGAGTTCGCTGGTTGTATCCTCCGGATTGAAGGTGAACATCTCTCCGGAGGTTTTCAACGTTTTGTTCGACGCATGGAAGGAGCGTCGCACCGCTCGGATAGTCTACAGAGACTTTTCCGACAAGCGTTCCGAGCGCGAGATCGAGCCGCATGCGTTGGTGTTTATGAATTCAGCATGGTTCGTGAAGGCGTTCTGTCTGTCGCGTTCGGCGCCTAGAGCGTTCGCCATGCACAGAGTATTGGAGGCGGAGCTTGGCGATGGTCGGTTTGATCCCGATCTCGGAATGGTCGATTCGGTCGGGGACGGACATCTCTTCGTCTATGAGCAGTTCGAGAACATCGAGACGCGTTGCGATGCGAACATCCTCAATTTCATTAAAGAGAAGCCGGTTCACAAAGACCAGGCGATAACGATGAACGAAGACGGTTCGTTCACCTTGCGCATTCCGTCCATGGCCCGCCACGAGGCCGTTCAATTCGTCATGTATCAATTGGGTGACGCCGAAGCCATCGCTCCGGAGGAGTTCCGCCGGGAAGTCGTTCTTAAAACCGAGCTTATCACTAAAAAACACAAAACGCGGAGGAGACCTGGTTGCTAAACCGACCTGTAAATCTCATAGGAGAACGCAAATGGGAAAAATCGGGAAATTACTGAACTATCTCAAATACGACATTTGGCGGGTGAAACTTGTGTCTCTGCCGAAAAAAATCTCTCTGTTGGTGAAACAGTTGCGAATGCTGCTTTTGACGTTCAAGGGGTTTGTCGAGGACAACTGCGTTCTTCGCGCGTCGTCTTTGACTTTTTTCACCTTGCTGTCGATTGTTCCGATTTTCGCGATGGGGTTCGGAATAGCAAAAGGTTTCGGGCTCGACAAGAATCTCGAAGCGCAGTTGAAAACGGCCTTTTCCGGGCAGCAGGAGATACTCAACCGGATTCTCGAATTCTCGCATAATCAGCTCGAGCGAACCGGTGGTGGCATGGTGGCGGGATTGGGCGTGCTTTTGTTGTTTTGGACGATATTGAAACTATTGGGCAATATGGAAAACGCCCTAAATGAGATATGGGGAATAAAACGCGGAAGAAATTTGGGACGAAAAATGATGGAATACGCTATAATCATTTTTATAGCGCCACTACTGTTGATCATGTCTCAAGGAGTAACCGCTTTCCTCAGCGCCGAAGCGACTCTCGGGTTGGAGAAAATCGAATTACTTCGATTTATAGGCCCCTATTTTCATCTCTCACTAAAACTAATCCCGCTGGTGTTTCTCTGGGCGCTGTTCACGTTTCTATACATATTCATGCCGAATACGAAGGTAAACTTCTGGTCGGGTGTGTTCGCCGGTTTTATAGCGGCGCTGCTTTCCATAATAGTTCAATTCGCCTATTTCCGGTTCCAAGTGAAGATATTCACACAGTACAGCGCCATATACGGAAGTTTCGCGGCGATGCCGTTGTTTCTCGTTTGGCTCGAGGTTAGTTGGATGATTTTTCTCCTCGGAGCGGAAATCTCCTTCTCGCACCAAAACGTGGACACGTTCGAGTTTGATCACGATGTGAAAAACACGAGTCCGAAATTCAGGCGCGAGCTGCAGCTTTTCATGGCGTCGGTGATAGCCCAGCGTTTCGAGTCGGGAGGACCACCTGTTTCGTTGAATGAGTTTACCGACGATTTCGCGATGCCCTACAGACTCGCGAAGTTGATTTTGAACGACCTCGTGAAGGCCGGGATTGTGATGTCGGTCGTCGGAAACGGCATTGTCGAGGAGGACGAGTGCTACCAACCAGCGGTCACGACCAGGATGCTCACGGTGGAACACGTGCTTGAGGAGCTTGATTCCGTCGGGGTGGATGACATCCCATTCGCGAAGGACGAGCGCTTCAAACAAGTGACGGACATTCTGGAGCGCCTACGTCAGAACAACAGAAAATCGAAACAGAACGTTTCGCTCGCGGACATCTGACACTGGTGTCGCCTTTGAAAGCGGTGAGACGGTGAGACGGAGGCAAAGCTTGGGCGTCGTCCTGTTTTCAAGTGGATACGCAGCGTCATTCACCGCGTCAATAATTCCTGAAGTGACGGAGCAGATGCGCCTAATGGCCCTATCGGGGAAATGGAAATGTTTGCGATTCTATGTGTTTGAAGGTAGTCTATGATTGAAAAAGCGTTCTTTTGCGCGATTCTCGCGGCGCAGATTGCTTTGTCGGGCGGTTGCGCTACAACTATCGTGAAAGATATGGATGACAAGTATGCTCCGGCTTTAAGGTTCGAATATACCGATGGGGAATATTTGAACTATGAGAAACGCGGTTCGGGGGCGATTCCGTTGCTGCTTTTACACGGATTCGGTTCATCTCTTCGGAACTGGGACGACGTGATCGAAGCGATCGAGGCGCGTGGTGATCTCAAAGATGAATTCACTATTTACGCGTTGGATATGAAAGGGGCGGGTTTTTCATCGAAACCCCGGGATTCGCGGTACACGATAGCCGACAACGCCGCGATTCTCACGGAATTCATCGAAAAGCTCGATCTGCGCGGCGCTGTGTTGGTCGGACACTCTTTAGGGGGCGGAGTGGCGCTATACGCCACCGTGGAGTTTCTCCACGAGACCAAATACTATCCTTCGGAGCTTTTGCTGATAGACGCAGCTTGCTATCCGACTGATTTTCCGTTTTTCGTCAGCTTCCTTCGGATTCCGGTTTTGAATTATTTGTTGCTGTCGGGGTTGCCGTCTGAATTCATCGCGCGTCGCGCATTAAGCAAAATAATGGCTCCCGGCACCTCCATAACCCCGGAATTGGTCAAACGCTACGCTTTTTTCAATGCCCTGCCTGGACATAATTACGCGCTGATTCAGACGGCGACCAATATCATGCCTGAAAACGTCGAAGAGCTTGTGAGTGGATATCAAGACATATATTGTCGGACTGTCATTATTTGGGGTCAAAACGACAAAGTTCTGCCGTTGTCCCTTGGAAAACGCCTCCATAATGACATTCCGGATTCGGAATTGATCATTCTCGAGGGGTGCGGTCATAATCCGCCGGAGGAGAGGCCCGCGGAAAT
>JAADHT010000297.1 GCA_013151705.1 Kiritimatiellota bacterium
ATATGAGCGAATGCTTACTGATGTTCGCACTCGATTGGATTTAAGGAGGTGATGCGGAAAAATAAAATGAAAAAACCGACGCTTCAGCGTGGGTTTCGCGAATCTCGCGGATTGTGTTTGAAGTAATGTGTTCAAAAAGAAAAAGGAGCGAGTAATGAGAAAGCTTATGATGATGTTGGCTGTTGCGGGATTGGTAGCTACGGTTGGTTGCGACACACTTGAGATCAACGATGAGAATGAGGGGCAAGATGAGGGAAGTGTGAGGATGAACTTCAATCAACTGCCGCTTGCCGTTCAAACGGCGGCTTTGAAGTTTTTTAACGTCACGAACATAAAAGAGGTCGAACGAAAGGGGGAATCCGACACACCGCGGTACGGAGTGGAGGGAATCGCCAACGGAAAAAAGACGGATCTGGTTTTCGCGGCTGATGGCGTTTTGATTAAAAAGACGGTGAAGGTTGAATTCGCATCGCTGCCCAAGTTGGCTCAAAAGGCCATTTTGAAGGACTATCCCAACGGCAAGGTGAAAGAAGTCGAAAAGGTTATGGAGACTTCCTACAAGGTCGAGATACTCGTCAATGCCGAAAAACGTGAAATCGAAGTAAAGGCGTCCGGTGACATCGAGGATGAAAACGACGGTGATCAAGCGGAAGAAAACAAAGACGAAGCCGATGATTCCGAGCGAAGTGAAAATGACGACGATAACGAAGGCGATGACGACTAGTACCTGATGATTATTTGTTTCAAACTGTATACAGTTTGAAACAAATAGTCGACTATTGGGAAATGGTGGCAGGGGCCAGAATCGAACTGGCGACACAAGGATTTTCAGTCCTCTGCTCTACCGACTGAGCTACCCCGCCGAGGGCTGTCCGCGCGATGTCGAACGAAGCAAGGAGTCGGAATATATACGATGGACGGCTGGAATCAAGAAGCAATTTGAAAAAAATTTGACAAATCCGCGTGGCAATGTATGTTGAACGTTTTTCCCGGCGCTTAAATGGAACTGAAAATGGCAAGCAACAACGTTACTAAAAGTCTAGTTGAACTGCAAAAGGAATACCTGCTTCCGACATATTCGCCGGAACTGTTGTTCATCAAGGGCGAAGGAGCTTGGCTTTGGGACGATTCGGGCCGTAAATATCTGGACTTCGGTTCAGGGATAGGAGTGTGTTCGCTCGGACACAGTCATCCCGCGGTCGCGGAGGCGATTCGCAGACAAGTCGGCACTTTGACGCACATATCCAATCTCTATATGAACGCTAACCAGCCTAAACTGGCGGAGAAGCTGGTCAAACGCTGTTTCGATGGAGCGGTTTTTTTCGGCAACAGCGGCGCGGAGGCGAACGAGGGATTGATAAAACTGGCTAGAAAACACGGCAATCCCAAAGGGCGTTTCGAGATAATAACGATGAACGACTCGTTTCATGGAAGAACTCTCGCGACTCTCGCGGCGACGGGACGCGCGAAATACCGCGATGGATTCGCTCCGGACATGCCTGGTTTCAAACACACTCCGTTCAACGATGCCAAAGCGCTGGCCGAGGCGATCACGCCAAAGACCTGCGCTGTTCTTATCGAGCCCATTCAAGGCGAAGGCGGAGTGATGCCCGCCGACGCGGAGTTCCTCCAGGAAGCCAGGAGAATATGCGATGAACATGAAATACTTCTCATGTTCGACGAGGTGCAATGCGGCATGGGAAGGACGGGATCCTTTTTCGCTTGGCAGCATTACGGCGTGAAGCCGGACGCCCTGTCGTTGGCGAAAGCTCTGGGCAACGGATTTCCGATAGGAGCCTTCATCGTGGACGAAAAATATAAGAAAGTTTTGCAAGCGGGCACGCATGCCAGCACATTCGGCGGCACTCCTTTGGCCTGCGCCGCGGCGATGGCCGTTCTCGACACGCTCGAGAAAAATTCCATACTTGGAAAATGCTCGGAGAAAAGCGAATACATATTCGGGAGATTAAACGACTTGTCGGCCAAATTCGAATGCGTTCGCGAAATCCGCGGCGTTGGATTGATGATTGGAATCGAATTGGACAGACCAGCGGCGAAATTGCGGAAATCGACCGAGGACAAGGCTCTTTTGACATTGACCGCGGGCGAGAATGTTCTCCGACTGCTTCCGCCTTTAAACGTCACCATTCCCGAAATCGACAAAGCGGTGGAGATAATTGAACAAGCCCTCGTCGAGTTTTCAGCATGAATAAACTCCTTTTCGAACGTGCCCCGATCACTGAACGACTATTCACAAATTAATGGAGATGAAAATGAGAAAAGATCTTTTGACGGTTGAAAACCTCACAGACACCGATCTCGAGAACATATTGAAACTTTCGGAGCTGATGAAAAGGGAAAGATTGACTTGGAAAAGAAAATCTTTGGATGGTAAAACGATAGCGCTCATATTCTCGAAATCGTCCACGCGGACGAGAGTCTCGTTCGAAGTCGGCATACGCGAACTCGGAGGCAACGCTCTTTTTCTTGATCAAAACGACATGCAGCTTGGAAGAGGCGAGACCATCGAGGACACGGCGAAAGTGCTAAGCCGGTACATTCATGGCGTCGTAATCAGAACATACAAGCATGACGATGTGGTTGAACTCGCGAAATTCGCGAAATTTCCGGTTATAAACGCTCTGACCGACGAGTTTCATCCTTGTCAGATATTGACTGATCTTTTCACGATGAGGGAGTTCAGCGGTAAATTGAAAGGCGTGAAAGTCGCTTTTCTGGGCGACTGCGCGAGCAATATGGCGAATTCCATGATTTTGGCGGCCAATCTGTCCGGTTTGGAACTGCGGTTGGCGTCGCCTGAGAAATACGCCCCATCGCCGTCTTTGATGAAAATGGCGGAGGAATCGGAAAAGGGAGAAGTATCCTGGACGGACGACATAACGAGTGCCGTGGAAGGAGTGGACTACATCTACACGGATGTCTGGGTGAGCATGGGTATGGAGGACGAGAAAGAGAAGCGGTTGAAGGAATTGAAAGACTATAAAGTTACAAACGAGATAGTCGAGGCCGCTGGTGAAGGCGTGAGGATAATGCATTGTCTGCCGGCGCATAGAGGGGAGGAGATAACTTCCGAAGTGATAGGCTCGCACAAATCCATAGTGTTCGACCAAGCTGAAAACAGGTTGCACGTTCAAAAATCCATAATGACGATGCTTCTGGACGAGGATTGGAAGGATATACTCGAGGAGGGCTGAAAATGGAGAAAAAAAGAATCATATATCTCAGCGGTCCGATAATGGACGCGCATGATGGAGACGCCAGAGCGTGGAGGGAAACAGCGAAAGCGTTGTTGAAAGACAAGTTCAGGCTTCTCGATCCGATGCGCAGAAAATTCATCGACCGGGAAGTGGACAGCGCCAACGAGATAGTGGAATTCGATCTTCAGGACGTGCGGGAGGCGGACATCATTCTGGTGAACTACAACAAAGCGAGCATCGGAACGAGCATGGAGATATTCTACGCGGCGAACGACCTCGGCAAATTCGTCGTGGCGTTCTCGCCTTTCAAATTCAACGAATGCAGCCCTTGGATGGTTAGATTCTGCACGAAAATACTGCCTTCGCTTGAAAGCGCCTGCGAATATATCAACGTCCATTTCGCTCCGGACGAAGTCTGAATTGAAATACAATTTCCAAGGAAAGAAAGACAAACCTTCAAGTTCTTCCCGATCTTCATTGTTAAAATTCTTTCCTCCCATCGGGGATCTTCCTGAATCCGGAAAAGAGCAGAACGACGAGAAAAACGCAGACGACTCCTATGACACTGTACATGAACGCTTCGCTGTTCCAAAACGATTCGGCTTTCTTTTCCGAATTGTATTGGGGATTTGGTTTTTCAGTTCCCAATTTCAAAAAGAGAGGCGCGGCGTTCGCGGACATTCCCGCGAGAATCGCGTCTATGTCGTACCGCGGCTCCGGAACGTCCCCGCCGTAGCATAGCTTGAGAACGTCCCCACCATCGACCGGAATGATGAATTCCGCGAGATACGCGTTTCTGAAGCATTCGATGTCGGAAATTTTTATCGGCGGCGCGTCGAGTGCCATTCGAACGATTGGCTGGCGGTACGCCTCC
The DNA here is from genome assembly GCA_013151705.1 of Kiritimatiellota bacterium. Classification (GTDB taxonomy): domain Bacteria; phylum Verrucomicrobiota; class Lentisphaeria; order Victivallales; family JAADHT01; genus JAADHT01. Next base: position 4,093 of record JAADHT010000297.1, read on the forward strand.
AAAACAACGACAGTGTTTTTCTTCTTCACGGAATTCGCGACAATCGCGGATTCCGCGGATTCCCGGACGGGTGTCCGCTCCACGCTGATTCGTCGCGACTTCACCGCCATGTCTTCGCCAAAATCGCAGAAAAAATCGAATAGCGTCTTGAAAACCTTTTGAAGCGCCAAGTTATTAGATGGCAAGCACATGAACTTTGTTCAACCAAACCACACACCATTATGACCTTGCAATGATACGGGGACAGGGTATATTTTAAATGCTCATCTCCTTGTCCACTCGATGCGGGTTACTTCAAAACCTTCGTTGAAGAAGTCGTGAAATGGATGAAGATGGGATGCGAAGAAGGTGAGGCTACAAACTAAAAGTGAAACTTAGGGGAAGCGGAAT
>JAADHT010000075.1:0-885 GCA_013151705.1 Kiritimatiellota bacterium
GCTTCGAGTCCGCGTAGAAACGCGATGTCCGCGGGTTCCACCCAATCTTCCGTTCCGGGGCGGTCCAACGAGTTTATCTGAACTTTGTCGGGCTTTATTCGTCGGATGGCGTCCGCGAATCCCGCGACATCCCTTTTCGTGTCGTTTAGACCTTTGACGATGAAGATTTCCAGATGCATCGAGGCGGCCGACTCTTTTTTGAATCGAGCCAGCGCGTTTATCAACGCGTCAATATCCACTGGCGCGGCGGGCCTATTGATCGCCGCGTGGATTTCGGGCATGGCGGAATCGAGCGATGGAACGATCAGATCGAGTGGTTTGAGCTCGCCGAAAAGCGTTTCATCCGTCGGCAACAGCATGGCATTAGTGAGCAGACACGTTTTGTATTCGGGATATTCACTTTTGAGAAAAGCTATGATTTCACCGATGCCGGAATGGAGAGTCGGCTCGCCGGCTCCCGAGAATGTTATGTAGTCGAGTTCGGGAGCGCCCGCGAGATACGCGTCCAACTCCGCGATCACCGCGTCGGTGGGATGAAACTCACGCCGTTCCACGGTCAAACAGGTGGTTTTTCCGGATTCGCAATAGACGCAGTCCATCGAGCAGGTTTTCCGTGGGACGAGATCGACCCCCAGGGAGATTCCGAGCCGCCGCGACGGCACGGGTCCGAACAAAAAAGATTTATCGCCAGCGCTCATTTTTCCTCCAAAAGTCGATTGAAAAGTTTTTCGCGCGTCATATTCCTCCTATCCCAAAGAAGCGGATTCCCAAGGGAGACCCGCGTCAGACATGATCGCAGGGCAACCGCGCGAAAGTGAGGCTAATGCTTTTCGTTTTTATTTGAATATCCAATATCCAACAAGGAATATCCAATATCCAAGCAAA
>JAADHT010000075.1:959-5440 GCA_013151705.1 Kiritimatiellota bacterium
TATTTTGAATTCACTTCATTCTTGGATATTCCGTGTTGGATATTGGATATTTTTTCTTATATTGAACCTAGCTTCGCGCGGTTGCCCTGGACATGATCGCAAGGTCTATATGAGGATGCGATCCGGAACCATCAACCATACACTCGAGCGACTGTTTTAGCAATACGGATATCCCGCCTATTCGCGGTTTGAATGATCGAACTTTCACGCTTAAAAGCCGAAAACAGCGTTTCACCTCCAATCCAAACGCGCATAATCGGCGGAAAAACGATTCAAAGGCTTGCCATTGCGTTTTTTAGATGTAGATTCCGCATTCGCGAAACTTGGTGTTTCATCGACTCGGACTTGTTTTCAGGAGAAGGAGAATATATTATGACGATAATGAATTTGATTTCCATCGCCGCGGCTCAAAGCCCCGCTGTCGGCGGAGCGCCGCCTCTCGCCGGGATGATCCCCTTTATTCTGGTTTTCGGGGTTATGATGTATGTGATGTACCGCTCGCAGAAAAAACAGGCGAAAGAGCGCGAGACGATGCTCAATACGATCAAAGCCGGCGATGAGATAATCACAAACGGCGGCATCAAAGGAACGATAACCAAAGTGTCGGACAAGTCGTTTTTCGTGCGCGTCGCCCCAAAAATGGATTTGGAGGTGGTGCACAATGGAGTGGCTACCGTGATAAAACCTGAAAAGGATAACGTCGAAGGGGGCGAGGAAGAGAAAAAATGAATAAGAAACCAATACTTTTCAGATGGTGCGTGGCAATTGTCATTATAGCTACCTTCGTCTTTTCCATCTACCCGCTGAAACCCTTGAACTTCTACGACACGCTCGAGGATCTAGCGTCAAGTCAACTCGAAACGTTGAAAAAAGAAAACAAGTCGGGCGATGTGAAAAAGTTCGAGGAGACTATAAAACTGGCCAAAAAAATGGAAGTGAAAGACAAGCTCTACGCGTCCACGGCCGTGGAGCTCGCCGCCAGAAAATTCGGAACCGACTTGAGAAAATACATTGTTCTCAAGGGAGCGACTGGAAACAGAGACATTCTGGGTTGGGTCAAAGGTAAAGCCGCCAGTTCCATCCGTCTGGGTATCGACCTCAACGGAGGTGTTGAATTTATCTTGAAAATAGTGCCCCAAACCAGTCTTAAAGACAACAAAGGCGAGGTTGTGCGGGCCTCCTTCGACCAGCAGCGAGACGCCGCCATAGAGGTACTCAGGAACCGGCTCGAGAGCGAGAATATTTTCGAGGCGGAAATATCTCCGATAGGCGAGAGACTGGTCTCTCTGAAGGTGCCGACGGTCTCCAAAGAGGAAAATAAACAGCTTCTGGAGCTGCTTAAAATGTCCGCCAGGCTTGAATTCAGGGCTGTTCATCCTCAAAACGACACTCTGGTGGAACAGTTCACGCGCGATCCGGAGAACTTCAAAACTCCGGCCGGATACGAGCGGATGGAAATGATTCGCAACGACGACGACCCCGATGCGAAAAAACGCGTCTATTTCGTCAAAAACCGTTTCGAAATGCGCGGAAAAGGCAATATCGCCGAGGCTTTCCCGACGCTCGACTCTTTCGGTCAGCGTATGATAATACTGCGTTTCACTTCGAAGGGAGCGCAAAGGTTCGGAGAGGTAACCACAAAACTCACGAAAAAGATGCTCGCCATAGTTCTCGACGGCACTCTTTATTCCGCGCCGGTGATTCAAGAGCCGATATTGACCGGGGACGCCCAGATTTCGGGCTCCTTCTCCCGCGAGGAGGCGAACCGCATATCCAAGGCGTTGATGAGCGGCAATCTGCCGAAAATCCAGGTTGAGGCGATGTTCGACACGGCTCCGACTCTGGGTAAAGAGGCGGTTGATAAAGGAATGTGGGCCGGTATCTACGGATTGATTCTCGTTCTCGTTTTCATGTTGATCTACTACCGCCGCGCCGGTATGATCGCGGATATCGCGCTTTTGACCAACGTGGTCCTGATAATGGGATTTATGGCGACGTTCCAGGCGACCCTGACACTTCCCGGCATAGCCGGAATAGTCCTTACCATAGGTATGGCGGTGGACGCCAACGTGCTTATCTACGAGCGGATAAGAGAGGAGCTGGACAAGGGGAAGAGTCTTATCGCCGCCATCGACTTGGGGTACGACCGCGCGTTGTGGACCATCATCGACGCCAACGTGACCACCCTTCTGGTGGCGTTGATCCTCGTCTGGCAGGGTTCCGGTCCGGTCAAAGGATTTGCCGTAACCTTGGCCATTGGTATCGTGACAAGCGTGTTTACGGCCCTTTTCCTGACAAGGCTTCTTTTCGACTCCATCGGCAAATGGTTCAACTTCAAAAAAATGCATATGATGCGCTTTTTCACGAAGACCTCGTTTGATTTCATCGGGATGAAAAAAGTGGCGCTTTCAACGTCGGGGGTGTTGATCATTCTCTCCATAGCGTTGTTGGCGTACAAAGGCTCGTCGGCGCTCGGCATCGATTTCACGGGCGGCACGAGAATCACATACGACTACGCCGCCGAGGGGGTGAGACCCTTGGAGGCGGATATAACGAAGTTCATCGAAAAACAAGGCTACGAAACGAAAGTTTCCTACAAGTCCACTTTGATGGGAGGAGACGCGGGAAGCAAATTGGAGATAGTTCTCCGCGAGCGGAAAACGGCCGGCGGCGCTGAAAAATCCCAAAAAGATCAAGTGGGGCTCAAAGACAAGCTGACGAAAGAATTGGCGGGGAAATTTCCGAATTTGAAAATACTCTCCGGGAGCGTTGTCACGATAGGAGGACTTATCGGCTGGCAATTCACCAAAACCGCGATAACCGCGATCATCCTGGCGCTCGTCGGAATCGTGATCTATATCTCGTTCCGATTCGAATTCGCCTTCGCCATAGCGTCTATAATAGCGTTGCTGCACGATATAACGATAGCGACGGGCTTGTTCGTGTTGACGAGCTTTTTTCTGCCCGGCGGCGGCATCATATCTCTCCCCGTCATCGCGGCGTTGCTGACCATCCTCGGATATTCCATAAACGACACGATAGTCGTGTTCGACAGAATACGCGAGGATTTGAAGCTCATCGAGAACAAGTCGTACAAAGAGATCATCAACATCAGTATTAATCAAACCCTGTCCAGAACAGTGTTGACGTCGCTGACCACCTTGATAGTGCTGGTAACGATGTACTTCGCCGGCGTGGCCGCGATCAACGATTTCATTCTGGTTATGATAATCGGGGTGGTTGTTGGAACCTACTCGTCCATATTCGTGGCCAGCCCGATTATCTCCGTATGGCACAAGAAAATCGGAGTCAAACTTAAATAACCCAAGGGCTTAAAAGCTTGTTTCGATACCTTGATTGTATGGAAATTTGTGGGTTCGAGGTTTTTTAGGGCGAGATTCGGTTGAGTTCGGATCGGCGGAACGCGGACGAGGTTGGAGGAGCATCCCGTGCGGCAATTTTATTTGATACGCCATGCCGAGTCGCTGGGGAATATCGCCATGAGTGGCGGCGGAGACCCCGGACTTTCACCTTTTGGGCGCGCTCAAGCCGCCTTCTGCGCCGGTAAATTGGCCGAATTGATCGAAAACGAGCCTTCCCTCGCCATATCAAGCCCCTTCGAGCGTTGTTTGGACACAGCGGAAATACTCGTTTCACAACTGGACGGTTGCGAGGGGGTCAAACTGGAACCGGCTTTGAGCGAGAGTCTGGGGGAGTACAATCTACCCGGAAGCTACGAACCGGATTCCCTCAAAGAAAAAGCGGAAAGGCGCGAATCGGTCGTCGGGGATTACGACACCGCCAAATGGTGGTCGATGGAAGTTGAAACCCGGCAGTCGCTCTCCCTCAGAATGGCGATGTTGAGAAATCGGTTGCTGGGAGCGGATTTTGACGTTTCGGTCGTCATCTGCGTCGCGCATTGGCCGACGATATCCGCTCTGGCCCGTTCAATGACTCCCGACGCCGCGATGACGAAAGTGGACAACGCCGCGATAACTAAAATCGTCTATGACGGACGATTCGAACTCGAACTTCTGAACGCCTATGTTTACAGGACTGATTGAGCGCCGCGCGAGAATCGCGGCCCGCGGCCTTCGCGGAAACGCCGGAAAGCTGGTACTGGCTTTGGACGCGCCTCTGGACGATCCGACGCTCGGCGAGAGCGTCGCCGTCAACGGGGCGTGTCTAACGCTGGAATCGGTGACGGACGCCGGATTTCTCTCCTTCCACGTTCTCGAGGAGACCTTCTCCAAAACCAATCTCGGAACGCTGCCTTTGGACTCCATCGTGAATTTGGAGCGGGCGATGCGCTCCGGAGACAGATTCGGCGGCCATTTCGTCTCCGGGCATGTGGACGCGGCTGTTGATGTGCTCGCTTGGAGCGAAATCGGCCACGATATCACGCTCACAATCTCAATCCCATCGGATCTGCGCTCTCAAATAATACCGAAAGGCAGCGTGGCGATAGACGGAGTGTCGCT
>JAADHT010000302.1 GCA_013151705.1 Kiritimatiellota bacterium
GAACGATTCCGGCAACATATACGACCGCTTCAGAAATCGTCTGATGTTCACTATTAGCGACGAGCAGGGGCGGGTTGTCGGATTCAGCGGCCGCAGCGTGGAGAAGGATCCGCAAGGCGGGAAATACGTGAACACTCCTGAAACTCCGCTGTTCAAGAAAAGCCGGATACTCTACGCGTTGTCTTTGGCGCGCGATTCGATAAAAGAGCTTGGCCACGTGATTTTATGCGAGGGGCAGATGGACACCATAGCTCTCCACCGGGCCGGTTTCAAAAACGCTGTGGCGCCACAGGGAACGGCTTTTACCGACGAGCAGGCGAGAATGCTCAAACGCCACACGGACAAAGTGAGAATAGCCTTCGATTCGGACTCGGCCGGAGTCAAAGCCACGATAAGAGCCATTGAGATAATGTTGCCCATAGGTTTCGACATACAGGTGGTTGACATGCCGCCGGACAGCGATCCGGACCAGATATTCGCCGAATCCGGAGCGGACGGCCTTCGAAAGGAGCTCGACGCCGCCGTCGATTTCTTCGATTTCGCTCTCGAGAACGCGAAAGAGCAAAACGACGTATCGTCGCCATGGGGCAAAAGTGCGGTAACCGACCACATGCTTGGATTGATCGGTCATATAACGAAAGACGTTCTTCGAGCGGAATACGCGTCGAAACTCGCGACGGAGCTGCAGTTGCCGGAAAATGCCGTTTTCATGGAGTTGAACAAAAACAACCGCAGGAACGCCGCTAAATCGGTAATGACCGAAAGGAGGCGTGTGGAACGAATCTCGCATCCTGAAAACGAGGCGAGCGAAACTGCCGCTCCTTCGCCGCCCACCGTCGAATCGCCTCCAAACATAGCGAAAGCCGAATCGTATCTTTTGGAGCTCGCCTTGTCCCATGGCACGGTTGGACGCGAACTGTCGGAGGAGCTTCCAACCGCTATGATAAGCGACACCCCTTTGGGGCGGGCGTTGAACTTGGTCATATCAATGACACTGAACGACGAGTGGGAGCAAGCTGGCGACGCGGTCAGGGATATTCTACTGGAAACTCCCGACCCTGATCTGTCTAGAGTGCTGGCTGCCCCGGAGTTGTTCCGGAACGGTTCAGAAGACGCTAACATCCTACGACGCAAGGCGTTGGATGATTGCGTGAGATGCATTAAAACGCAATTTGTCAAAAACGAGTTGAAACCCTTGAAAAAACAGATAGCGTCCGAAGACGCCGCCGAGAATGTGATAATCGCCTATCAGGAGAAACTGAAGGAGTTGAGGGAGCTCGAACCCGAGAAGAAACGTTTGAAACCTAGAAAACGCGCTGGAAAGTCGGATGAGGATAACGCGGGCGGCGGAATGCCTCCGAACATGGAGGAAAACGCTTCCGGGGGTTCGCGCGGTGTCGAAGTGACGCGGTAACGAGACGAGCCTGTTACCGCCCGCGGCAATCGCGTCGAATTCTCTTCGCGATTGCCGGAGATTTTTCAAATAGATCAAATAGAGGTGTTGGTATGAGATTGCTCACCGCGCAATTGAACTTGGTTTGGGAGGATAAAGCCGCGAATCTCGCGCTCGTGGAGAAGGCGGTCGAAACGGCGTCGTCTGAACGCTGTGATCTACTCGTTTTGCCGGAGATGACCTTGACTGGTTTTTCGATGAACACCGCCGTCACCGCCGAAGCGCCGGGCGGGGATTCCGAGCGCGCGTTCGCGGAACTCGCGGAATTGCGCTCGCTCGCGATTGTCGCGGGGCTCGTCGAGCGACGCGAAACGGGATGCGCGAACGTCGCGGTCGTTTTCGATTCGACCGGCGAGGTGGTCGCGAAATACGCTAAAACGCGTCTTTTTCCGTTGTCGGGAGAACCGGACGCTCACATTCCCGGCGACGGAATGAAGTCCTTCAAACTGCGGGGAGTCTCCGCCGCCGTCGCCGTGTGCTACGATTTGCGTTTTCCCGAACTGTTCAGAGAGGTCGCCAGCGACGTCTCGATGATTTTCGTGATCGCCAATTGGCCGGCGAGTCGCTCGGACCATTGGACGGCTCTCTTGAAGGCCAGAGCCATCGAGAATCAATGTTTCGTAATCGGAGTGAACCGGACCGGCGCGGATTCGGACGGCACTCTCCACTCCGGCGGTTCCGCGGTTTTCGCGCCGGATGGCGCGGAGACGCTTCCCGTTTCGACTAACGGGGATTTTCTACTGTTCGACATCGATCCAGCTGTCGTGGACGAGCATAGAAGGCGTTATCCGTTCCTTTCCCTCTGAATTTGCCGGGATTTTCCGACGAGGTCTTGAAAAAGATTGTTGCTTCGCTACTGTTCTTTGTTGATTTGGCTCGGGAGGGACGCGTGGTGTTTACCGCTATGCGTGTCTCTTTCGCTCTGTTGGACCTATCCAGCGATTGAAATCATAGCAAAAAAAGAGTTTGTATGAAATTCGCGTTCGCGGGATTCAGGCATGGGCATATTGTCGCGATGTATCAGCACGTGTTCGAAAACGATTTACTTGAGATTGTCGCTTGTTGCGAAGAGGACATCGCCATGCGCGACGAAGTCAAAGCCGCCGCTCAAATGATGCTCACTATGAACAACGGTTGCGGGGTTCTTGGGGATGTCTCGTATTCAGTCCCGGATTCTCTCGGATACGGACACTCTTTGTATTGGCGCTTTACCCTTTGGGGATCGAAAGGAGTCTTGGAGACCGCGGCGTCAGCCGAAGGAGTCTCCATCGCGTTGGCTGGAGAGAAGGAGTTCGTCGTGGAGTCCCTCCCGAAGGGAGAGTCCGGCGGTTATCTACGAGATTTCCTCGATGATGTCGCCGGCAATCCCAAGCCGGGATCGTTGGAGACTAAATCCATTTTGAAAGCCCAACGTTTCACCTTGGAGATACAGGCGATGGCCGACGAGGCGTGATGCCGTGGTGGAGAATTTTGGGACGTTGCGATTCTCTTCTTCCGAATTGCAATCTATCGTCGCGGCTTATGATATGGTGGTTGAATGGATGATATCAATATTTGGGTTGACGCGGACGCTTGTCCGGTGGCGGTAAAAGAGATTTTATTTAGGGCGGCCGATCGGACGGGCGCGAATTTGATTCTTGTCGCCAACAAGCGGATGCGGATTCCAAATTCCGAAAACATCAAATTTCTGCTGGTGGAAGCCGGATTCGACGTCGCCGACGAGCGGATCGTGGATGAGGTGGGGGAGGGGGACTTGGTGATAACAAGCGACATTCCGCTGGCCTCCGAAGTGATTAAAAAAGGCGCATTGGCCCTTTCTCCGCGTGGTGAATTGCATACGAAAGAGAATATCAGCGGCCGCTTGGCGGTTCGGGATTTCATGGCCACCCTCAGAGCCGGAGGAGAGGAAACCGCCGGACCTCCACCGATGACCGTGAAGAATCGTCAGGAATTCGCCAACCAACTGGATAAATGGCTCGTAAAAAAGAGCAAGGCGGGGTGAAGAGGCGGTTCTCCGGAGGATATTTGCCTCGCCCCCGCGCTGGATGGTGTTTGCGAAGCGACAAGTAAGACGGTCCTTTCAGGCCGTCATTCTTGAAGACGCGTGTGTGGCGCACGCGGTTGCCGCGGGTCATCCCCCCGGTTGAAATACCGAAGCCTTCGCTTTCTGTGTACGACGCGCTGTTGAGCATGGCTGGGAGGGCGATATGTCTACTGATTCACTGAGTTTATTACTGAAAAGCTTCAATTTAAGCACGATGCGTGGAATTTACGTGGAAACCGTGAACCGGGCGGAGCGTGAGAACTGGGGGTACTTGAAATTTCTCAAGTACCTATGCGAGAGCGAGCACCAGACCAGGCACGAGAGAAAAATCAAAAGGCTGTTGTCGAGATCGAAGCTTCCTGAAGGAAAGACGCTCGCCGCGCTTGAGGAGAGTCTTCTGCCCTCGAAATGCCGCCGAATGCTTCCTTCGCTGCTGGACGGCGGCTTCGTGGAACGCTCTGAGAACATTCTGGCGTTCGGTCTGCCGGGTGGAGGGAAAACCCATTTTCTCGCCGCTCTCGGATTTGAGTTGATTCTGCGACATCAACACAACGTGTTTTTCACGCCGACCTACAAACTCGTTCAGGATCTTCTTGTAGCGAAAAAGAATCTGGAGTTGTCGGAGCGAATTCGCAAATACAACTCCTACGACGTGATAATCATCGACGATATCGGCTACGTCCAGCACAGCCGCGAGGAGATGGAGGTTCTCTTCACTTTCCTAGCGGAGCGGTACGAGAGGAAATCCTTGATGATCTCAAGCAATCTAGTGTTCTCGGAGTGGGATAAGATATTCAAAGACCCGATGACGACGATGGCGGCGATAGACAGACTTGTTCATCATTCGATTATTTTGGAGTTCAACGAGGGAAGCGTCCGCGAGAGAAGTGGCCCCCCAACTTGCACCATTGCTTAAGATAGGTTAGCTTACTTTTCCGTCAACCCAAACAGGAGGAGAACATGGCTAAGAGTAGAAGGCGGC
>JAADHT010000069.1 GCA_013151705.1 Kiritimatiellota bacterium
GCGCCGGGTGTGGAGCCCACTATGTGCGGAATAACGTCTCCGGCGCGCTCTACGACGACCGTGTCGCCGACGCGGATGTCGCGGTCGATGATGTTTTGGATGTTGTGCAGCGAGGCGCGTTTGATCGTGATGCCGCCGATGTCCACCGGTTCGAGCAACGCCACGGGAGTGATGCAGTTCTTGCCGAAACTCCACTCGACTCCCAGCAACTCGGTCTCCTTGCGGACTCCGCTGAACTTGAACGCCACCGCGCCTCTCGGATGGTGCGCCGTCGCTCCAAGCGATTCGTAGTACCCCGCGTCGGCCAGTTTAACCACTATTCCGTCCATAGGATAGGATAATTTCTCAATGTTTTCGACGAATTCGGGCCATTTCCTCTCTAAATCAGCGAGTTTCGCTGAAAACGAGACCAATTCATAATCGACAAGAGTCAATTTCGCGCCTTGCCGGACCATATCGTCTATTTCTTTCAGTCCCATGATGCCGGCGACGGCGTTTCTCGGGTTTTTGTAGGGATTTCCGTCTTTTTTCGTTATTTTGGAGTATATTTCTCTGAAATCGTCGTTTCTGATGACGATTTCGCCCCTTGCCGGCCTGTCCAGGGGGCCTTTGTGGCCTTTCGTCTCCAGTTCTATCAGCGGGATTTTGTCCGAAATGTTTTCTCCGACGGCGCCGTCGCCGCGGGTCGCCAGGACGTCGTCAGCGAAAATCGCGGATATGCCGTCGTATTTTGGTTGTATGTCGAAGCGCTCTTCGGGGCCACGCGCGGCTTTAGCGGCCCATGTCATCAACTCGTCGAGCGAATAAACCTTGCCGAGTGAGAGCATCGGTTTTTTATGGGTGACTTTTCCTGAGGCGGCCACGACCGGTGCGGAGACTTTCGAGAGTAGCGGGTGATGCGGCTCCAGTTCGGCCAGGCGGCGGGTCAGCGCGTCGTAGTTTTCGTCGGATATCTCCGGCTCGCCAAGCTCCCAGTACGCTTTGTCATTCCTCTCGATAAGAGCCGCGAGTTCCGCGGATGAAAGCGTGTGTGTTGAATCCGCTTCAAACATAATGGTAATAAATCCTCCGTCCCGTCAGTCGTTGTTTTTTTCCGCGGGAACGGGAACTGTAAAGGTGTCCCGATAGATGGAATGTAGTATGGCAATCGAGGGTTCGCAAGTCTTCCGCGGCGGTTTTTCGATGATTGGGATATGGTACGCCGCGAAGCCGCGGCCAAATGTTCAATCCGCCCCGACGGATAAATCTTGAATATTCCATTTCCGCCTGGGCGGACAAGGTCAATATCCAAGTCCAATGAAGAAAGATTTTCTCGCTTTTTGGTAAGAAGTCGCGGAGGAAGCGGTCTGGTAGCGGGAAAATATCGCGACAAAACAGCCGTCTCTATTGACTTTTTCCGCAAGTGCCTGTATTTTTCAAATCCTCATTTCCGTTTTTCAGGAATGTGTGACGGCGAGTCCGATCCGCAGGCAACGCGATTTCGCGAGCTCGAGAACAAGTACTCCCGCGGGTGCGAGACCTTTTCAAACTGGGTCTCCGACCGCGCTCGCGCATATGAAGTGTTTGCCGAAACACGAGCGATCGTCCGTTTTTCGGCAAGCGCTTCAGATTCACCGAGCCGCCTTCAGGCTAGATGCGGAAAACGGTTTTGAACAGGCCTCCAGACCTATTATTTTCTTACTTCAACAAAGAGGAGAAGCGACGATGTCCCAAAAAATGGTTACGATCACGGGTAACACGGCGGCGGCGCATGTGGCGTGCGCGTTCAGCGAAGTGGCGGCGATTTATCCAATCACGCCTTCATCGGATATGGGGGAGATGGCGGACACTTGGGCCAGCCAGGGATTGAAGAACATTTTCGGTAAATCGGTTGACGTGATGGAGATGCAGTCCGAGGCCGGAGCGGCGGGAGCCGTGCACGGCTCGCTCAGCGCGGGTGCGCTCACGACGACTTTCACCGCTTCCCAGGGTCTTCTGCTGATGATTCCGAACATGCACAAGATCGCCGGCGAGATGCTGCCGACCGTGTTCCACGTCTCGGCTCGCTCGCTCGCCTGCCAGGCTCTTTCGATCTTCGGAGACCATTCGGACGTTATGTCCTGTCGGAACACCGGGTTCGCGTTGCTCGGAGCCGCCTCCGTGCAGGAGGAGATGGATCTAGCGATCGTAAGCCATTTGGCCACCCTGAAATCGCTGGTGCCTTTCGTCAGTTTTTTCGATGGATTCAGAACTTCGCACGAGATACAGAAGATAGAAGAGATTTCATACGAAGTGATGGCTGAGCTTTTCGAGCCGGAATACGTCACTCAATTCAAAAACCGCGCTCTAAAACCCGAGACGCCGTTCGTCAAAGTGGGCGCTCAAAACCCGGATGTCTATTTTCAGGGACGCGAGACCGTCAACAAATACTACATAGCCACTCCGGCGATAGTTCAGGGGTATATGGACGCGCTTGCGGCGAAAATCGGTCGGCAATATCATCTGTTCGATTATGTCGGAGCGCCGGACGCCGAGAAAATTATCATCGCCATCGGCTCCTCCTGCGAGACGATCGAGGAGACTGTGGACTATCTCGTCGCCAAAGGCGAGAAGGTCGGAGCGATCAAAGTCAGGCTCTACCGTCCGTTCTCCGTGGAGGCCTTTATCGACGCTATTCCCGCCTCTTGCGAGAAAATCGCCGTTTTGGACAGAACGAAGGAACCGGGATCCATCGGCGAACCGCTCTACATGGATGTGGTCGCGTCGTTGGCCGGCAAGGATATCAAAGTCATTGGCGGCCGTTACGGTTTGTCGAGCAAAGAGTTTACTCCGACCATGGTCAATGCCGTTTTCGATCATCTCGACGGTGCGTGCTTCCATGGCTTCACCGTGGGTATCAACGACGACGTGACGAACACCTCCATCGATATCAAGGAGGAGATTGACACGGCGGACGCGGACACCACCTGCTGCATGTTCTGGGGACTGGGTTCGGACGGAACGGTTGGAGCGAACAAGAACTCCATAAAGATAATCGGCGACAACACCGATATGTACGCGCAGGGCTATTTCGTGTACGACTCGAAGAAATCCTACGGAATCACCATTTCGCACCTTCGTTTTGGAACGAAACCGATCAAATCGACGTATCTCATAAACAGCTCGGATTTCGTGGCGTGCCACAATTCGGCGTACATCGGCAGATACGACATGCTCAGGGGATTGAAGAAAGGCGGCACGTTCCTCCTCAACTCCGAGCATCCGGCCAGCGAGGTGTTCGACACCCTGACCGAGGAGATGCAGAGATACATCATCGACAACGACATCAAGTTTCACACTATCGACGCTCTGGAAATCGCCGAGTCGGTGGGATTGGGCAACCGCATCAACACCGTTATGCAGGTGGCTTTTTTCAAACTCGCCAACATCATCGACCCCGACCAGGCGATAGAATACATCAAGAAGGCGATCAAAAAGACGTTCGCCGTGAAAGGCGAGGACATCGTCAAGATGAACTGGGCCGCGGTCGACGCGGGGCTTGACGCGCTCGAGGAGGTTTCGGTGCCTTCGACCATCACGAAATCCTTCAAACCCAAACAGTTGATCAAGGACGACGCGATAGATTTCGCCAAGGAGGTGATCAAACCGGTAATGCACCTCGAGGGCGACGATATTCCCGTCTCCAAAATGTCGATCGATGGAGCCGTGCCGTCCGGAACCACCTCGCTTGAAAAACGCGGCATCGCCCCGCATGTCCCGCAATGGCTTTCCGACAAATGCATTCAATGCAACCAATGCGTGATGGCTTGTCCGCACGCCGTCATAAGAGCCAAGCAGATCGCGCCCGCGGATCTCGCGGACAAACCCGCGGCATTCGCGACTGTCAAGTCCAAAACCAAAAACGACAAAGATCTCGATTACAAGATCCAGGTTTACGTCGAGGACTGCACGGGTTGCGGGGTCTGCGTCGACGTCTGCCCGGCCAAAGAGAAGGCCCTGGCCTTCCAGCCTCTCGACGATGCTAGAAACGCCGGCGAGACCCAAAACGCCGAGTATTTCGAAGCGTTGCCGGACAATGTTCTGGATGGAGCCGCCGAGACGACCGTCAAGGGTATTGGATTCAAGAAGCCCCTCTTCGAGTTCTCGGGAGCCTGCGCAGGCTGCGGAGAGACCCCTTATGTGAAGCTCGCGACTCAGATCGCCGGCGATCGCATGATCGTAGCCAACGCCACGGGTTGCTCGTCAATCTACGGTGGAACCTTCCCGACGATTCCATACTGCAAGACAAAAGCCGGACGCGGTCCGGCCTGGGCTAACTCCCTTTTCGAGGACAACGCTGAATACGGACTCGGAATGAGGCTCGCCGTGGACAAAAACCGCGAGCTTCTCAAGCACAACGTCGAAAAACTGCTGGAGGACGGCGAAGGCGCCACTCCCGAGCTGAAGACCGCTTTGGAGAAGGCGTTGGAGCTTTGGAGCGCCAAGG
>JAADHT010000081.1 GCA_013151705.1 Kiritimatiellota bacterium
TGGGGAATCGGATATTTCGGCGATTCCCCCGGTTTTTCGACGAGTGGAGTTTTCCGAGCCTAAAGAGCGCTTGGAGACTCCCGACACCTTCCAATATAGCCTTTCAACGCGGAAAATCAACTATTTTTCACAAGAAACCTTGTTTCGTGCGTGAAAACATGTTTGGTAACGTGGGTAAAGCATTTTTCCAGAACGATTCAAACGTCTAACTCCACTTCTCGATGGTTTCCCGTATGGACCGTAAAGGATTCCGTCATTCAAACGCGGCATTCGTAAAACCACTGTAATAGGATGATATGCGAATATTCGCAATTTACGGCTTATCAATATGATAAATCGCCGAAAAGAGCTTGATTTTATTCGTAATACCCCTATAAATAGGATGATATACGAACGTTCGTATAATATGATATTACGGACATTTTGCGAATGATTTCGTGCGTTTGATGCTGGAGTTGATTTACGGATGCGGGTTGCGGGTTTCCGAGCTGACAAGGTTGCGGGTGATGAATCTCGATTTCGATAACGGGATTTTGATCGTGAAGGACGGGAAAGGCGCCAAGGACAGAGCACTGAAACTGCCAAAGAAGTTGGTGCCGGCTTTAAAAGAGCATTTGGTCAAGGTCGAGGAGATGCATACGCAGGATCTGGAGTTGGGTTTTGGAGAGGTGTATCTTCCTCCCGCCTTGGCGAGGAAATATCCCCAGGCCGCCAAAGAGTGGAGATGGCAGTACGTGTTTCCGTCCGCGAAACTCGCGGTTGATCCACGCTCCGGCGTTATGCGGCGTCACCATATTGGATAAAACGGTTCAGGACGCGATGAAAAAAGCCGTGAACGCCGCGGGAATAGCGAAAAGAGCGACCGTGCACAGCCTTCGGCACAGCTTCGCGACGCATCTTTTGATGAGCGGCGTATATGACTAAGGAACTTACTATGCATACTATGCGGAGAGTTGAAAGGAGTGAGAAAACCAGATTCCTAAAGACGGTTGAACAATTAAATCCTAGCGCAGATATCTAGAGAGGCAAACCATGGCTTATAGCGTGAAAAAAAAGAAAAGTTTGTCAATTGCATTGTTTGTCACACTGGGATTAATATCTCTTTCTCTCCTTTTTTTCGCAATTAGATTCAAACGCACTAGCTCACATCGTCAGAAAAAGCCATCTATTGATGAGCGCATCGCCGCAAATGAGAAAGCCGCGGTGCAAGATTTATCCATCCTCAGATTATCGTCCATATTCTACGGAGGCGTTTACACGGAATGGCCTGGAAGGTTGGAGGATTTATTCCTGTCGGAGTACTTTTCCGAGTGGACTTTAACTTCGGGTCGCAAACATGGGTACTATTTCGGTGTTTTAGCCACCAGGAGCTATGAATGTTTTTTGGGCGCCGTGCCGGTGGAATACGGAAAAACAGGAAGGAAGGCATTCATCTGCGTCGATAGAAATATCTACGCGTTGGATGTCGCCAGCTCTAAAACGAATTCCAATACGATATGGATTCCCGGGGAGGATGGGGTTCCGGCATCATTCTGGGCACCTTATCTCAACAGATTGGGGGGGCCGTACGCTCAACATGCTATTCCTTCAGATTGGGTGCTTGTTTCAAGATTTAAAAATGAGGAGAAAAAATCATTAAAGGAACTTGTTGGCGACGCCTCATCAAACGTGGCCGCGGAGATGCTGGTGAAAAGAGGCGATTCCGCGATAGAAAAGCTGCTTGAGCTGGTTGAAGACAGGGATGGGGATAAATCGGACTGCGCGAATTGGTCGTATAGAAAGTCGGCGGCGAGAATACTCGGCTGTATGAAACTAGGCGAACGCGAAAAGAATGTGGCCCATAGATTGAAAGAGGCGGTGAAAAAAGAGAAAAGCTTCGCCGTGAGAGCGTGGATATTATACGCCTTGGGCGAAATAACCGGAAATTACGACAAGTACGCATCCAAGATATTGTCGGTGAAACGACCATATCCCAACTATGAAGCCAGAGCCGTAGGAGCTTTCGGTAAACACGCGTCCGCTCAAGCTCCTCGTTTGACACGGCTCTTGAAAAAAGTCCTTGACCTGAAATTGTCAAGACCTCAAAGCCGCGGATATTGCGTATCCTCAATAATCGAGGCGTTGGGTGGCATTGGCGCCGCATCGGCCGCGTCCGTTCCCATGCTGTTGGACTTGTTGGAGAAAGAGCCGTATCATTCTCACGACATCCTTTACGCTCTGGCTAACATTCATTCTCATCCGAACCTGGTTGTCCCGCGCATGATTGATATTCTCCGCAAAAGGAACCAGGACTGGCATATCGTCTGGGAGGCCGCCATTGTCTTGGAAAAATATGGTCCAAAGGCTGCCACCGCCCTCCCGGTTCTAAAAGAATGCCGAGCCCAACCAAGATTGGCGCTGCCCGCCACGCTCGCAATGAAATCAATAGTCGGCGAACTTGAAGCGAATCCCAGCCAGCCGACAATCTCCAGAAATGATCTTGCAGCCGACCTAAACGAAAAAAACAACTCTTTGGATATCGCCAGCAAGCACATCGAGTCCGGAAAATATGAAAAAGCGATCACGATTGCCGATTCAATGACAAATGAATATGAAAGAATGCGCGTTCTTTTTGACGTGGCTGAAAGATATTCCGATGAGAGAGAATATGAAAAGGCGATGAACGTCGCCCTGAAAATAGACGACACATACATCATCACTCAAACCTTTTTGCTTTCCATCATCGCCGGAAAGAGCGGCGGGCATAAAAACAAGCGGGAAAGAACACGGAATATCTATAAAGCCGCGTTCGCATCAGCGATGAAAATCGACAATCCGACCGGACTCGCAATGGCTCTTATACGAATTTCAGAACAATCCATAGCATCGAACCTGAAGGATATTTCCATTATATCCGTGGTGAAGGCGCAAGACGCGATAAAAAAAATGGACAATCCTCTCTATGCGGCGCTCGCCTATGACAAACTGGCAAAACGCTTCATCGAACTCAAACGAAAGCGCAAGGCTGAGACCTTGCTTAGGCTCGCCACCGCCGTGACCAGGACGTTGAAAAGACCTTATTACAAAGCGTACGTCTTGAGGGAAACGGCGAAAGTGTATGATGAGCTTGGGATGGAGGATGGTCGCGCTCGAATCTCGTCGGAAGCGGTGGAAATACTGATGGACGGCTTGGAGAACACCTCTCCCGAATTCGATAGAATTACTTGGGGCAAATTGGTGGACATGCTCACTGGATTCGAAGGATCGGCGAAACGCGCCGTTCCTCTATTGATCGCGGGATTGGCGGACGACAATGTGGAGACCTCGGCCCTCTATGCCCTCGAATCAATTGCTCCATACGCGATTCCAGAGCTCCTTGAAGCTCTGAATGACAAAACACTCTCTTTGAAAGTTAGAGAAAGTATCGGAGTGATTTTACTTGCCAACGGCGAGACGGCGGCGATTCCCGAGGTGATTAGGCTTTTTGAAATCGAGGAGAAGGTCAACTATCCCGTCAAGGAGATAACCAAAATTGGAGAGGCCGCCTTGCCTTGCCTAGCGAGCCATATTGGAACGAGCGAGGATGAAGTTAATTCATCAATCCATTCAACTTCGTTCTCTCAGGAGGTCTGGTACTCCAATCCAATGATGTGCGTCTTCTCTCAGATTTTCGAGGATTTCCCAAGTCCGAGCTATCTTGGTTTTGAAGAGAGGAGGAAGCTTAAATACACCAGCACCGCTAATTCCTACATAGCATGTTTACGACGCTTGATGAAATCAACCTCCAAAGAACAACGCCTGGGCGCGGCCATATGCCTTGCTTGGTTGGGGGACAAGGAGGCCGGCGAATATGTCCTTTCACTGGTTAAAAAGTCAAAACCCGAAAAATTGAGGCAGGATATGATTTCAGTGCTAGGGTATCCCGGAATGGACGACGCTATTCCGGAGTTGATTAAAATTTCGGAGATTGGCAATCAAAAAGCGGCCATGGCTGCGATTTACGCGCTTGGATTCACAAAAGGAGAAAAGGCCGTGGAGCAGTTGCTGAAAATACTTGACACCACAGGGGTAAAAACCGGCAAAAAGTGGGAGGCCAGACAAAAGTTGGCTTTGTGCGTCCTGGGGCGGCGCGGCGGTTCAAAAACCGTTTCGCTTTTAAAGGAACTGCTGAAGAGGATGAATGGAAAATGCCGGATTGGAGAGGTGTACCGCGAGAAAGTCGTTGAAATTTTAAATAAAATCACAGGAAAGCGTTTGAAGCAGTCGGATTCACGTTAAGGTCCAGATATTGGATTTGCTTGCGGTCTACCGAGGTTTTGTGCGTTGTATCAGGCGAAGTTTGATGAGCATCCGCGCTCTTTTCTCCCGTTCGGGCTGGTCACCCACTACGTCCTCTTTTTCATCCATCTTCAAACTCGGGAAATCGTTCTAGGCGGCGTGACGACCAATCCG
>JAADHT010000274.1 GCA_013151705.1 Kiritimatiellota bacterium
AAATCGATCTTCAGCAGACCGGCAAAACCCGATTAGAAGCCTGGTTTTTTAAAGATAATGACAAATTGACCAGCGCTTATTATGTTGAAGTGGAGTGCCTTTAGGGGTGGATCGATTTGGAGGGACGAGCGCCTGGGATACCACTGGGAGACCTTCGGGCGAATGTGCGATCCGGATATGATCAAGGATAAGATGGCGATGTCCGAGAAAGTAAGACGGTCCTTCCAGGCCGTCATTCTTGGAATGCGGGGTTTGCCGGACAGAAAAAAAAGGCGGAACGATGCGAAAAAAAGTTAGTCAAAAAAGAGATAGCGGCGGAACTGGGACTTTCCCAGCGCGCCGTGAGCAAAGCGCTAAACGGGGATTCCGATATTTCCGAGCGCACGCGAAATCTTGTCGTGGAAAAGGCTCGCGAGCTGCGCTACACTCCGAATCGCCTCGCACGTTCGCTTATTGACGGCAAAACTCGTATCATAAGGGGTTGACTTTAGTGAAATGCGTTATGCCGGATATTACGATGAATTGAGTGATCTGGGGATGAAAAACAGCAATAATTACTTCATTCAAGTCAAGAAAAGCAATGTCCGCACCGAAATTCTACGAGAAAAATTGGCTTCTTGTCCTGAAATCACAGCTTTGTTGGGATACGGCTTCGAAAATCCGCTGATGACGCTCGGTAATCCCGTTATTCCCGGCCACACCCATAACGAATGCGGCTCAATTCTCCTCTACGGATACGGCACGCGTTTTCTGGTGGATCCCGGACAAGGTGTGTCGGCCGCTCAAATGCACACAACATTCTGATAAACGGACGCGGACGTGGAAAAGGCACACTGCTTTCGAAATCGATATTGAAAGTCGTGGCGGAGAACCAACTCGGCGCGATCGCAGCAGCCGATTTGAAGGAGGCGTTCGCCCGCAAGTCCGATGGGTACCTGGACTATAAAATACCGTCAGGCTGGGCACAGGGAACCACCACGCGCGAAAAATACTGGCAATGGAAAAACGCCACGGGCTTGATTCTCTCGTCCCGAAACGACGAAACCGGAAAAAACGCCCTCTCTCAAACAAAGGCAAACCTGACTATCGTGCGGTGGTCGAATCGATGGACGGTTACTTGTTTTCGATTATGAACACGCAGGAGGGAGCCAGCAGATTCGGCCACAGGCGCGCCAGGAGGTTGTGTTTCGGTCCGAAAGGTATCTCCTCGATTATCCTCAAACCGATTTCGGAGCAAAGGAATCTGAAATCCTTGATCGTGGCTAGATGTATGTTCGGCGTATTGTACCAGGCATACGGCAAAGCTTTGGTGACCGGCATTCTCCCGCGGAACATGAGCTGGAACCGCGAGGGCGCGTAGCCGATGTTCAGGAAACTCACCACGCCCTGTTTGCCGACCTTCGTCATCTCGCGCAAAAGCCGATCCGGCCTGGCGACCGCTTGAATGGTGCGGCTGAGAATGACGAAATCGAAAGAGTCGTCGGAGAAATCGCCCAAACCGTCGTTCAAATCGGCATGAATGACCGGAACTCCCTTCCGGACGCATTCGAGAAGGTTCTCCTGCGAAAGCTCGACTCCGCAAGCATAGATGTCCTTCTCCTCGCGCAGCGAGCGCAGCAGATCGCCGTTCCCGCATCCCAAGTCGAGAACCGACGCTCCATGCGGAATCAGATCCGCGATAATCGCGAAATCCCGCTGCTCGGCCCGGATATTATCCACACCGCTTGCCATTTGATCGTTTTTTCCGCAACTTTTTACCATTATTCGACTTTCCCCTCCCCCAGGGCCGCACCCTGGGCTGTGGAATTACGGGCCGTCAGCCCTCAATACTCCAAAGAGCCACCATCCCCGATTCGCGCTAAGATGGGCGGGCGGGGACGTTCCGCCCTACCTTCTCCTCCCTTCCTTGAAAATTGAGTATTCATTATCGGATTATTGCTCTCCGTCTCACCAACTCCGTCTCTCCTCAGTGGGCTCCGCCGCGTTGGAATCATTCCATATCCGCTTTTCTCGCCCGCAAATAATCCGCCATCAAGCCTCCAAGGGTTTCGGTCTCCAGTAGAAATGCGTCGTGCCCGTAGGCCGATTCCATCTCACAGTATGAAACCTCGATGTTGTTGTTTCTCAAAGCCTTCACAATCTCCCGAGAGTTCTCCGGCGGAAAGAGCCAGTCGCTCGAGAACGACACCACGAGGAAAGGCGAATTGGATTGGGCGAAGGCTTCGCGCAAATCTCCATCGGGAGCGAGGTCGAAATAGTCCATAGCCCGCGTCATGTACAAATAGCTGTTGGCGTCGAACCTCTCGACGAATTGGTGTCCCTGATGCTCCAAGTAACTCTCAATCTGGAAATCCTTGGAGAAATCGAAGGAGTAGTTCTCTTTTTCCTGAAGACGTCTGCCGAACTTTCTTCTCATCGACTCGTCGCTGAGATAGGTTATATGCCCCAGCATTCTGGCGATGGCGAGTCCGCTCTCCGGCAAATCATCCTCGTAGTTTCCGTTGTTCCAAGCGGGATCGCTCATTATCGCGAGTCTGCCAACCCAGTCGAAGGCTATCGCCTGCGGAGAGAGGTGCGAAGTCGTGGCTATCGCCATCACGCTCCCAACGCTTTCGGGATATGACACGCTCCACTGCAACGCCTGCATGCCGCCCATGGAGCCACCGACCACGGACAGCCATTTCCCGATTCCCAAGTGCTCCATCAATTTTTTCTGACCGCGTGTCATGTCCGCGATGGTTATCACTGGAAAATCCATCCTGTACGGTTTTCCGGTGTCGGGATTGATCGAGCAGGGGCCGGTCGATCCCATGCAACCCCCAATTACATTCGAACAGACGATGAAATACTGGTCCGTGTCGAACGGCTTTCCGGGGCCGACCATGCAGTTCCACCATCCGACGGCTGAATCGTCCGGAGAGTGTCGGCCCGCGAGATGCGAGTTTCCCGTCAGAGCGTGGCAGACTAGAATGGCGTTCGATTTCGAATCGTCGAGCTCCCCGTAGGTCTCGTAGCTGATGTTTACTTCCGGAAGCGAGCGACCGCAATCCAACTGAAGGCCATTGCCTTCGCCGCCGCCGAAAGAGAACTCTTTTCCCTCGATTATTAAATTTAAGGTGTCTATTTTCACGGTTTTAAGGATTTCGATTTCTTCGATTTACAAGGCGCGCCTCCACGCTTTTTCTTTTTCTCCGAGTAGTACGTCTTTTGAGCTTCATTGCGGAGTTTTTTCACGGCCTCCATGTCGGAATTTTTGTAGGCGGTCGACAACTGCTGAAGCAGATTCCCCATTTTTTTCTTCAATGCGACTTCTTTCTCGGCTTCCGCTCGAACTTCCGGAGAAGCTTTTGCGTTACATTCATTCAGTTTGGCGTTGAGAAACTGTTTCGATTGCTTCGCGTATTTCGCGGCGCATTTAGCGTTCTCCTGTTTTTTCCGCCGCTCGTAGGACGCTTTTCGAGCGGCAGTGTTTCCTCCGGCAAACAAAGGACTTGTTGCGAACAAGACGATGGCAGCCATAAAAATCGATTTCATGCCTCTCCCCTTTTTTTGATTGACGCGACGATGGACACATTCCCAAGTTGGACGGTTACTGTAGCGCATGCCCGCGGAAAATGCAAATAGCGACGGAATCAATCTGATGATTGCCGCGGTCTTTATTGAATGGAAAAGCGGCACCAACTTTGAAAAATGAATGAACAGCGTATATGTTGCACTTCCTGCGATCGCATGCTACCACACTTAAACGTTGTTTGCTGGGAAAGCGAAACATGGACGCGCCGCCAATATGGAAAGGGTCAGGAGATTAATTGTCATGAACAATAACGAAAATAATGCCGCCGTCGAATCACAAACTTCGGGAATGTTCCATTTCCTGCTAGGTTTAGCCGCCTTCGTCGTCATCGTCGCGGGAATGCATCAGGCCCAAACGATAATAGTGCCCTTTCTCCTCTCCGTGTTCATCGCGATAATCAGCACGCCTGTGCTTTTCTTTTTGGAGAAGAGAGGGGTCCCGAAATTGGTGTCGTTTCTGATTGTTCTACTAGGCGTCATCGTTTGCATCGCAGGAATCGTGTTGGTGATAGGAGCGTCCGCCTCCTCCTTCATGAAGAATCTGCCGGAATACCAGGAGAAACTTAACGACCTGCTCATTTCGGCCATACAGTGGGCGAGAGCGCACAAGATTCCAGTCTCTCAATCCAAAATTCTTGAAAACCTGGATCCGGCCCTGTTGATGGGATGGGTCGGCAGCTTGATCGGCGGCATTGGAGCAATGCTCTCCAAAGGCCTGCTTATCTTCATAACGACCGCTTTCATCATCTTCGAGACATCCACATTCCCCGACAAAGTGGAGAAATTCCGTTTGAAAAAAAGCGAAGACGACGAAGACGAGCCAGTCAAGAGAAAACCCAACGTCTTCATAACAAAAATCAAGCATTATCTGGCGATAAAAACGGCGACGAGTCTGCTGACGGCCGTGCTGGTGGCGGTCGGGCTTTTGGCCGTTGGCGTCGATTATCCGTTCTTATGGGGGTTGCTGGCTTTTTTCCTCAATTTCATTCCCAGCATCGGCGCGATTCTCGCGGCCATCCCCGTTTTGTTGCTGACTTTGATTCAATTCGGCGTCTGGACGACCTTGTGGGTCGGAGTCGGATACACCGCTCTCAACATTTTTATAGGAAATTTCGTGGAACCCAATTACATGGGTAAAGAACTTGGCCTTTCCCCGTTGGTCGTCTTTCTCTCGTTGGTCTTTTGGGGATGGCTTCTAGGACCGATAGGAATGCTTCTCTCCGTCCCGCTGACCATGACCGCTAAAATCGCATGCGACAGCCGCAAGGAGACGAAATGGATAGGCGTCCTTCTGGGCCCTTGACCAATATCGAATTCATCCGCGCGCCTGCGGCGAGTAAACCTCAGGCGGACTCATTATTCCAGAACCCAGGGTGTGGCCCTGGAGGAGGAGCGCCGCGGCGCTCCATTTGTCAAGCCCCGCTCTCACAGCGTTGAAGGCGGGGACAATGTTAATTTTTAATGGTGAAATGTAAACTTAGGAATTGACAACCCATGCTTGTCATTAAACGATTGTTATCCGACAAAACCGCGTTGTTCGCGGCCGTCGCTCTCGCCGTCTATCTCATCGCCGGAGCGGGAGGCGAACTCTATTCCATCTACTGCGGAGTCACCAACATCGTTCCAATATACAAAACCGGAGACATGAGCGACGCGTACTCGCCACCTTCGAGAAAACACATCCTGGGAACGGACTACCGCGGCAGAGATGTCTTCTGGAAGGCGTTTTTCGGTATCAGGACGGCCCTGAAGGTGGGAATCATAGGCTCCTTGTTCGCCGCTATCATCGGAACCGCCCTCGGTGTGGCCGCCGGATATTTCGGGGGACGGATAGATGATTTCGTGGTCTGGATTTACAGCGTATTCGCCTCGGTGCCCACTCTTCTTTTCATTCTCGCATTCGCTCTGTTGCTTCGAAAAGGCTTTCTAACGCCGTCGCTGGCGCGGGTGTTCAATGGCTTTTCAAGCGTGTTGCACACCGATCCCGGCATGCTGGCGCTCTATTTGGGCATCGGTTTGACCGGCTGGGTGAGCCTCTGCCGCGTGGCCCGGTCGGAGGGAATGCGCCTGCGCGAGAGAGCGTACGTCCAAGCGGCGAAAAACCTGGGATTCGGCCCCGTTCGAATCATATTGAGGCACATTCTTCCGAATCTCTTTCATATCGTCATAATCTATTTCACAATGAGATTCGCGTACGCCGTTATGACGGAGGTGATCGTAAGCTATCTCGGAATGGGAGTGCAGTTGGAGCCGAGCTGGGGTGTGATGATAGCGGATGGACAGCAACGATTGTGGCGCGGAGTATGGTGGGAGATCGCCGCGGCGACCGGCTTTATGTTCTTTCTCGTCCTCTCCCTGCATGTTCTCGGGGATTTCCTACGCGACGTCCTGGACCCGAAACTTCGAATCTGAATCCGTTCCACGAAGAACTACGAGACAAAACGAACTCAGTTTTGAGTTTATTGATGATGGAGGAAGCAGGCGACG
>JAADHT010000180.1 GCA_013151705.1 Kiritimatiellota bacterium
CCTTCCGACGCCGTTTTGCGCGGAAGGGGGAAAATCGATTTCAAGGAGTATCGCAACTACACCCGGGCGAGGAAAGGAAAACTAAGGATTTGAAGCGTCTCATCACTCTCGGTCGAGATTCCTCTAAATTAAAAACCAACCGACGGGATGGAACCTTGTTTCGCTATTCTCACGGAATCCTCCCAGACGGCGAGACCTTTGTCAAGATCGGTCAGCGTGAGATGGATTGTGAAATAGGACTCTTCCGTGTTTCCTTGGACTGTTTTTTGTTGTATCACCTCGCCGGCCAAGCTGAAGTCGGGTGCCACGACTCGCCCCATTTTCTTGACGGTCTTTCTATTGAACATCGGATCGTTCCGAAGCGCCCTGACTTGTCTGGTCGCCTTGTCTTCGGCGCCGTTGGCCCCCACGGCGGTAGTCGTTATCGCTTTCCCGGAACGAAGAAGGGCCACTCTGATGTCCTGCGTGAGCAGATTGACGTTGATATGCTGCATCGTCGAGTTTTTGATTGTGCTTATCATAATGACGGGTTTGTGCCCGTCCTCCGTTTTCAGCGCCGTTGACTGAAGCAGAGAGTTCACGCATTTGGCCGAAGCCATTTGCCAATCTTTGAAATTCAATTCATTGACGGTGATCAGTCCGGAATCCCCCTCCGGATCTATCCTATGCGGCGGCGTTCCGGAGCAACCCGCCAAGCCCAACGCCGTCAGAACCAGCAACACGACTTTTTTCACATTCATAATTTGTCCTCCATATTAGTTCCCGCAATCAAAAAGAGGGGCTCAATCTCGAAATAAGTGTCCACATGGCTGCGAGACCTTTTCGAACAGGGTCTAACTAGCAAATCAGATGGTTATAGGCTTGACCGGCATAGGTTCCGGTTTAGGAACGGGCACCGGACCCTTTAGAAAAATCTCGACTTTGTTTTTCTTTTTGGCCTCTTCAATCATTCCTTGTAATTTTTCAGCCATTTTCTCTTTTTTCAAGTTTTCTTTCAGATTTTTCTCGATTTCCGCAAACGGGATGACGGAAGCCTTTGTTTTTTTCACTCCCTTTATGATATGGTAGCCGTAAGGTGTTTTCACCAAACCGCTGATTTCGCCGGGATCGAGCTTGAAAGACGCCGCCGTGAACGTCCTATCCATTTTCCCGCCCCGCCTGTCGTTCGTGGCGCCTGTCATGTCGAATGCCGGCAATTCGCCTTTCGATAATTTTCCGCTGGGACAAGCGCTGTTCTCTTTCGCGAGTTTCGCGAAATCGACACCGGCTTTGACTTGCGCGAGTATTTTCTCGGCTTTCGCCTTGGCTTTTTTGTCGGCGTTCTCCGCGAAGGCTTTTTTCTGTTCGAAAGTCATATCCTTCATCTTCTCGGGGTTTGGCCTTTCCGGGGTGAGGAGAATATGGGCTACTTTGACCGTGGCTGGCCTTTTGAACCTGTCCGAATTCTCTTTGTAGAATTTCTCGGCTTCAGCGTCGTCGATTTTCAAAGACGGCAGGACTTTCTCGGTTATCCATTTGTTTATCGCCATCCCCTCCTGCGAGTTTATGTCTTTAGCGGCTTCCGCGCGTTTTTCGGCGATCGACACTCCCTGCGCCTTCAACGCTTTCTCGAATTGTTCCCGCTGACGTTTGTCGAGACCGCTCACGTATTTGTCGAAAGCTTGCGTCAACAGCTCGGGGGATGGTTTTATCCCGTCCGCCGCGGCCAATTTCAGCATCAATTTCCTGTTGACAATGGTTTCAACGATTTTATGAAGCTCTCCGGCAAGCCCGGCCAGAGCCCGCGGCGGGAACGGTTTGTCGCGCACGGACATCGGAATAGGCGACGCGATTTCGTTAAAAATGTCTTTTTTGGTGATTTTCTCACCATCGACGATGGCTACCACTTCGGGAATTTTCAAGGAATCGAAAAACTGCTTCAACGTGACTCCCCGGGGTTGCCGGACTTGCGATGGCATCACCATCGAGTCGTTAGGCACTGCCGAAGTGGCGGGTGCGGCGGAGTCGAGAGGAGTGGACTCCTCTCTCGGTTTGAGTATCCGATTAGACTTTTCCGCTTCGCTTCGCATATTTGTCGATTTAGACTTTTCTTTGGAGCACCCGAACCCAAGCGACAAAAGAGCCACGGCCAAAAACGCTGTCAAACAATTTCTCATTCTCTTCTCCATTAAGTGATAGTGATTATTTCCTGAAACCGTGGAAAAAACTCTGAAAAGCCGGTCGCAATTGGCTCTAAAAAGAAAACTTTTTCCACCATCCGCCAGACTTCGCCTCTTCTTTTTTACTCTCCTTTGGTGTTGTGTTTTCATTCTTTTCCGTCGCGTTATTTTTATTCGGATCCAATTCCTCCATGGAGGCCGCGGGATTCAAACTGTCGAAGATATCCTCCTTGTCATACACATTCAGCGACGTGCCGCTTTTTCCGGAAATATAGTTCCGATAGTCTTTCAACACTTTATTATCCGGATCAGACACTTCCAAAACCGCGTAAAGCACCTCGATATTGGAGGGATCGGAGTCTTCATCCTCAAGCAAGGAGGCTATCTGGGAGCAAAGTCCCTCCACGGCGCATTTTTTCTCCCATATTCTCAAAACAGCGGCTTGCCGCAAACCAGCATCGGCATGCTGGATGAAAATCTCAGCGGGCTTGTGGCTCATTGCTATTTTTTTCAGAGCCTTGGCGTTCTTTTCAAGAATCTCCGAATCGCGTGGATGTTTGAAAACCTGCAGTATCGCGTCTATTTGGTTCGCCACATCCAATTCTGTCTTCGCCTTCATCAATTCATGTCGTCCGAACTTCACTATGCCTTCCGAAACGAATTCCGACGCACCTTTCAAATCGCCGGAGTCGATGAGTTTTTGGGCGCTTCTGAGTATCGAATTGTTTTTTTCGAGGGTCTCCAGATTGGCCAGAAAAACATCGCTGGGAGCAACTTCCCTTAGTCTGGCGATTTTTCGCAAGGCATCCTCGTGCCTACGCTCCTCCATGGCATTGTAAAGAGACAACACTAAATCCGAGCGCACTTTTGGTGGCGGTGGCGCGCTTCTTTCACCACAGCCCTGTAAAAAAACGACGCACCCGTAAAAAACCAATATTTGAATACGATGAGACATCGAATGAAAAACACCTTGATTGACAATCCGGAACCTTTGGAACAAACGAATCGTTGGAGATGGTCAAGCGGTGGATACGAAAATCGGCGGCGGCAACCAAATTCATATAACATCGATCAAATCGATGCCATTCAGCGCTCGAGTTTTAAACCAACAACGAACAATAGCACTGAATAAACCACTTCCAAGTCTGTTATTGCAAAAACTGGAGACAGGCTGTTCAGATTTTTGCAATTGGCTCTATTGGATATTCGCATTTCTTCCAGCGCTTTCCATTATGAAAAATCAAGGGCGGGAGCGAAGGGCGGGCACTGCGAATATCGCGCTCGCCCAAGCGGCTATCACTCCAACGGTGACGACCAAGCCCACTGTTCTGAGGGCCGGGTGGGAGGCGAATAACAACGCCCCCGAGCCTATCGCCGTGGTCAGCATCGATATAGTCAGGGAGGCGACGGCGTTTTCCGCGAATCTCGCGTCTCCTCTGTCCGCGGCCGAGACCGCGAAAATCCCGTAGTCCACGGCGAGTCCCGTCACGACGATCATCGCCACCAAGCCTATCGCGTTCAGCTTCAAGCCGGCAATCGCATGCGCTGGAAACTCGAGAGCTATGGCGGTGATCACCGGAACCATGGCCAACGCCACGTTCCGCGGATCGCGCAGGCATATCCAAGCGAGAAGGAGAATGAGCGGCAACGCGAAGAGAGCGACTATGCGAGCGTCGTTCAAAATACTTTCGGAAATATACTCGCCAAAACGTTTCGGAGAGATTACGGAAACGTTGGGAATGGATGCCAAAAGCCTCCGGACTTTCGCGACATTCGCGGGGGTGTCGTCGAAAAAGGCGTCAAGCCGAGTTTCTTTTGCCCCGATTTTTCCGAATTTCCCGCGGAACAGCGCGAATCCCGAAGAATCCGCGAAACTCGCGGAAAAGTCGTGTTTGCGCAGATTGTCGAAAAACGGAGCGAACGCCTCGTTGGAAAACGAGTATTTGCCTCCGATTCCGCGAAACTCGCGTTTCAATAGGGCGATTCGCTTGTCAGTCCAGAACGCGTCCCATGCGGCGGCGTTCCTTCGGCGCGTCCTCAACGACGGCCAAATCGAGCTTAAAGACTTGAACCCCGGAATCCCCGCTTTCCATGCGATTTCCGCGATTTGATCCTGCGACTCCAAGGCCTCCTCGAAAGTGGGGGCTTTCACCGTGATGGCGGCTTGCGAACTCTCTCCCCATATCCCGCGGAATTCTCTTTCATCGTTTCGCAAACG
>JAADHT010000219.1 GCA_013151705.1 Kiritimatiellota bacterium
AATAACATGTATATTCTTTGGTATTATGATTGACGACACATCCATATTGAAGATAGTCTTTTCCATGGAAGGACATGCTGAAATGTCACATGCATGGACAGGGCGAGACCACAATGAACCTTTCAGCCGACTCTATTATATTGATGCCGGCGAGGCGGAAATATGGCACCATGGCGAGAAGTATGTTTTGCGGCCCGGCTCTCTATATCTTATCCCACCCAAGTCAAATATGAAATATCGGTGTCGGGAAAGCTTTTATGTCGCTTGGGTGCATTTCAATATTTCACTTTATGGATGTTTGGACTTGTTTTCCTTCCAAGATCCCGGTTTCGCTTATACGCCGCGAAACAGTGAGGCCATACGGGGCGAAATTCTTGAACTTTTATTGTTGATCAACCGTCGGGATATGTTCAGTCAACTACGAGCCAAAAGCCTTCTGCTAGACCTGATCGCGAATTTTTTTATTGGTCGAACCGATATCGCAAGAAGTATAGATCATGAAAAGATATCGCGCCTAACTCCGGTTATCAACTATATCCACCGACACCTTGACAGGCGGATTACACTAGCGGAACTCGCAAACCTCGCCGCTTATGAGCGAACCTACTTTTCCTCCATCTTTAAACAGGTGTTCTCCATCTCCCCTATCCGATATATTCAGAATCTACGTATTGAAAAGGCGCAATGGATGCTACGCGACGGTAATATGAAATTGTCAGCGATAGCCGATGAGTTAGGCTTCAGCGACGCCTTTCATTTCTCCAAAATATTTAAAAAAATCACTGGCGGGAATCCTAGTGAATTCCGTAAATGCATTCTAAAACGGATACCGTGAATTGTGTCGTTTCACGACTGAATTTCGTTGTTGAGCGACTATCGTATATTTTGATTCGTGGAGAAATGTCAAGAAATCGTTTTGGCAGGTGGAGAAATGAACGAAAAAGATTTGGCGTCGGAGTTGTTGTCGGGACAGCCGCATGGCGGGAACTCCATAGTGTTCCCGAAAAGGAAGCCGCTGCTTCATGCGATGCTCGCGGGTTGCGGGTTCAACGTTGAGAACGATCTTTCGTACCGTTGGCATGGTTTGGAACGTGGAAGCGCGGAGTTCGCGATTTGGCAGTACACCATATCCGGAAAGGGCGCTCTCCTGTATGAGGAAGGGACGTTCGAGCTTGCTCCGGGCGACGCTATGATGATTCACGTACCGCATGACCATCTCTACTTTCTTCCGGATGATTCCGATCATTGGGAATTCCTCTACCTCAATCTGCACGGCCGCGATTTGACGCGCCTTTGGCTCGAAATGGAGAGAAGCAACGGTCCCACTTATCATTTCAAACGCGATTCGCATACGGTTCGTTTGGCGGTCGAAATACTGCTGGCGCATCGAAACGGCGGGATACAGACACCAAGAAAGGCCTCGGCATTGGGATACGAGTTTATTATGTCGCTGTTGGACGAGGTGGCGCCGGACGCCGCGTTCGGCAGCGGAAACGACGAACGCCCGCCGTTCATAAGGAAGGTGGTTCAATACGCTCTGGCGAACGCCGGTAATCCCATTGGAGTGGAGGATTTGGCGAAAGTGGCTGGAATCGGCAGATTCCATTTCTCCAGGCTTTTCTCCAAATGGTACGACATGCCGCCGTCGGTGTTCCTCCGCGAGATTCGCGTCGAAAAAGCGGTGCGTCTGTTGCAGACCGAGCGGTTGACGATTAAAGAGGTCGCCGAGCGTTGCGGTTTTTCCGATGCCAGTTATTTCTGCAAGGTTTTCCGCAAAACGATGGGAGTCTCTCCCGAAGCCTTCAGAAAAGGCGAGTGAGCGGAGCGCGCGGCTTATTGATTCGCGTTCCAAGAATATCAAACGGAGTAGTCGCATCCGCGACTACGTCATCAGGAACTCCAAGTCCTCGTCGGTCAAACTTTTCAGAGCGGCCGACGGAGATTCAACCAGATTACGGAAAATACGCTGTTTCCGCTCCTGCAGCTTGAGAATCTTCTCCTCCACCGAGTCTTTGACCACCAATTTCATCGCCAGCACCTTTCGAGTTTGACCGATTCTATGCGTTCTGTCGGTCGCCTGGTCCTCAACCGCCGGATTCCACCAGGGATCGTAGATTATCACTCTGTCCGCGGACGTCAGATTCAGCCCCACGCCCCCGGCTTTCAGACTGAGTAGAAACAGCGGGATTTTCGGGTTGGCGTTGAACGCGTCCACGCGCTCCTGGCGTTTGGTGGTCGATCCGTCCAAATACTCGAACGGGATCGATTGCCTCTCCAGCCATTCGCGCAGAATGGCCAAAAAAGACGTGAATTGGCTGAAAACCAAAACTTTGTGCCCGCTGTCGATCGACTCCAGCAACAGCTCCTTCAATAATTCCGTCTTCGCGGAAGCGATGTCAGGCTCCAATTCAGACATTCCGGGAACAAGAGACGGATGGCAGCAAATCTGCCTGAGCCTAAGCAGGTTCGTAAGCAGATCGAATCTTGATTTTCCGCCTTTGCGAACGAGTCGCGTCAAATGCTCCAGCCCTTTGTCCCGGCATTTCTGATAGATTTTTCTTTGTTGCGGCGGCATCTCACAGAAAAGGGTTTGGACGTTTTTCTCCGGCAAATCCGGCTCGACGTCGCATTTTTTCCTTCTGAGGATGAAGGAGGCCGTTCTCGCCGCCAAATCCAACTGCATCTTCTCGTCAGCCGCGATTCCCGCGTATCTGGTTTTGAAAGCGTTGAGCGATCCCAGAAGACCAGGATGGAGAAAATCGAAAATGGACCAGAATTCAACGGGAGCGTTCTCCATAGGCGTTCCCGTCAGAACAAGTTTGCGTTCGGCTTGCAAGGAT
The DNA here is from genome assembly GCA_013151705.1 of Kiritimatiellota bacterium. Classification (GTDB taxonomy): domain Bacteria; phylum Verrucomicrobiota; class Lentisphaeria; order Victivallales; family JAADHT01; genus JAADHT01. Next base: position 2,841 of record JAADHT010000219.1, read on the forward strand.
TTCGCGGTCGACGCGTTCAATGTTGACGGATTTTTTATATGCTGCGCCTCGTCCAGCGTCAAGTATTTGAAATCCACTTCCCTCAATTCATCGACATCGCGCCCCGCGGTGGCGTATGACGCGATCACGATGTCCGTCTCACGGATTTTCCCGAACAATTTTCTGCGTTTCGGCCCCCTCAAAACCAGTGTGGAGAGGGTGGGTGCGAATTTTCTCGTCTCCAGAAGCCAATTATCGACGAGACTGCTCGGACAGAGAATCATTGAAGGAGCGAGCGCGTCGCCGTCCGCGAGTTTAGCGGCGCAAAACAGCGCCAGCGTTTGAATTGTTTTGCCAAGCCCCATCTCGTCCGCTAGAACCGCGTTCAAGTTGTTAGCGAACATCGCGTTCAACCATTCGACACCCTCTTTCTGATAGCTTCGGAGCTCTCCTTTGAAAAGGCCGGAGTCCACCGATGAGTCGCAAGCTTTTTTCCGCGCGGCGCTCCCGCTCTCGAAACGGTTCTCCCCCGGCAGATTGTCGATTAGTTTTCTCGCTGTGTGGGGCATTTCGCCGATAAAGCGTTCAAAAGCCTTTCCCCAATAGGGCAGGGCGGACCTGGGAATCGATATTTTCCCTGGATCGCTTCCGGAATATTTGGTGAAATCCATTGTTGATTTGACGAACTCCGCCAGTCCTGTTGTGATTCCCGCAATTCGCCCCGCGTCCCCGGTCGAAATGTATCTCAATTCTTTTCTGACCGCCCGCTCCAAAACGCCCCAGGAAATGTCCGTCGCCGACGAACCGGCGACGAGAAGCTGTTCGACAATGACGGGATCGACGGATTCGTCAATATCACGCACGATCATTTTGAGCTCGTCCAGCCCCCTTTCAAAGCCCAGAAGTCCCGCGAATTTCGCGGAAAATGCAATGCTTCTCTTTTCAGCTATCCAACTAGGAACAACCTTGTCGAGAAAAACTCCCATAGCTTCGGTGGAGCTTAATAAATAGAGACCCGCCGCGCCTGGGGACGGCTTGGTGAATCCCATAGACAACAACTCGGTCGCCAGTTTTTTTTCCGCGGCCTTGTCGCGTTTCCAAACGTTTTTTCCGGACGCATGCAGACCGGCGGCTCCAACGCCCAAAATCAAATCGTTGTATTTAAAGCGCAAATCCAATTCGAACCCGCCGTCTTCGGAGATTCCCGCGTCGTAGAGCGGAACGCATTTTCCGACGCGCGGAGAGTTGACCGCCGCGCCACGGATTATTCGAACATCCTCGCTTTCAGCCATCGCCAGAAGCTCGTCCGCCTCCTCGCCGCGCAATCGTTCGGATTTCGCCAACATTAAAGGGCGCAGGCGTGAAATGTCGCGATTGCCGGGAATCCACCAGTAATCAAGCCCAATTCCCACCCAGCAACCTCCGCTTCCGCAAATCAAAGCGAACGAACGCAACGACATGACGCCAACCTCGGTCGAAAGCGACGGCACGGCTTTGACGGCCGCGTCCGGAACGGCGACGAGGTTTATCACGAATTCGGCAGGTGCCGAATGGAAGTGGATCCACGGGAAGGGACGGTTTCTTCCATTTTCCACCCTGCTGATTCACAGATTCCAAACTCAAAAAACAGTTTTCGGAGCCCACCAGGCAATGCATGAACTCGGCGGCGGCATCCGCTTTCAACGCCACATCTTTGATGTCGCGTTCGGCATGCAACGCCAAAAATCGAACAACCTGTCTGTCCCTGGATTCAAATCGCTCCAAATCCAGTTTGACCCCCAATCCTTTTCCGAAAGCCAGCTGTCGCAGATTGGCTGGATTGCCGATGTAGCGTTTGCCGTCCGCGAACATCGCTACCGACAACTGGACTTTTTCCCATTTGCTCGGCGCATGAGGAGGAAAACGCGAGAAACGCAACTCCAGACGGGCATCCGGACGCCGCCTTGTCGAACATTTCGAAAGGTCGGCCGCGACAAGCCCTTTGAAAGTCGGGGAGGATTGAGCCTTTCCACCGCGGGATTCGCGTTTTCCGGCGAAGGCCAGCTGACGGGTTACAACCGCCACCGCGTGCTCGCACCAATCTCCGGAATGGCGGCGGCAACTGCAAACGGACTTGCCAGCGTCATCCGTGAACGAAACCCTGGTTCTAATCGCGGACTCGCCTTTTGAACGCGGAGAGAAAAGAGCGTGCAACTCCCCGTTTTGTTCGTATACGAAAGACAACGCTTCGGTTTTAAGGAGAGTTTCCGCTTTCCTTCCAACCTCCGGCGATGTTTCCCGGATCAATTTTATCAGGTGTTCTCTAAGCATAATGTGAAACCATAAAGTCCATCCGCGGAAATTTGTTGTTCCCGTATGTGGAATTCCGTAGACCGAAGCGATGAATGTACGGCGACCCTCCATTTCCCGTGACGAAAAATAGTGGAACAACGAACGAAACATTCAAAGCAACCTGTAATATACACTCTTTGGCAGCCAAGTAAAGCACAGTTCAGTCGCGACGAATTTATTTTTTTCTTGCCGATTTCCCGCTTGATTTCATTTTTTTTCAACAAATATTCTTTTTTTCGCCCTTTTTCCCTTGATTTAATTGTAAGCGGTAGAGCCAGTTGCAAAAGTCTGAGCGAACCGTTCCTCGCGGCGACGGGCGGAAGACGCACATCATCCGCCGCAACCCGAAGGGCGGCACCCCCAGGGCAACCGCGCGAAGCTAGGTTCAATATAAGAAAAAATATCCAATATCCAACACGGAATATCCAAGAATGAAGTGAATTCAAAAT
>JAADHT010000217.1 GCA_013151705.1 Kiritimatiellota bacterium
GTGAATTCCAAAACTTTTTCAGGAGTATGTCGATCCACGGGAAAACTGGCGACGTATAGAACTTCCTCGAAAGAATTAGACACCGACTCCCCCCTTCTAATCTGTCTCCGTTCACGCGTGACCCTGCATGCGGTGTGAGTGTGTGGCCACTGCGTTTGCCAAGGCAGCACGCTCGTCATCTCCAAAGCGCGGCGCTCCACGCGCCCATGCCCTTTTTCGACAGTCTCCGCCCGCAAAAGTTTCTTTTTTCTTCTATCAAGATGTTTGCTCAACCTTTTCTTCAAGTTAGAGGCGTTGTCTTTGACGCAGACCAGGAAGTCCCCCTCCCGCGCCACCACCGACTCGAATGTATCCTTGACCGCGTGCAAGGCGTCCAAAGTGAACACGCATCCCGGTAATTCAGGAAATCGACCGATCAGCTCTTGAGTCGCCTTTATTTCTTTACCTTTCGACTCAGTGAACGTTTGTCCGAAAAAAACGGAGATCCATCGTGCGACACGGCGCTGACCACGCAGGAACCGCCGTCCTCATTCAAAAGAGTGCCTCTCAATGTTTTTCCATCCAAAGCTATGGCTTCGGGGGTGAGCCCCTCACCGCGGAACCATTTATTCAGCGTTTCCTCGAACAACTCGGTGTCGACGGCGGTCGCCACGCGCCATAGGGTCACGTAGTTTGGCGATCGCCATCTGTTGGTCTTAGGATCTCGCCACGCTCGTAGCGCCTGAAGTTGCTTCTGGGGTAGCGTCCCAGCGAATTCAGCGCATTCGCGAAGACCTTTGCAGCCCGCGAGAATCGCGCACGTCAAGATGGACAAGCAACACCCCATCGAATAGCGACGCCCTTGCGCTCGTCTTGAATCGGGCAGCTCCTCGAGTACGCGGAACAATGAACTCAGACCATCCACTCCGAGTCTCGCCGCCACGCGCTTGGCGGGCAGCGCTTTCTCAAATTCGGCCAGTTCCCCGGGAAGTTCGGAACTTCGCAACAAATCCCTGGCGTTCGGTCGCAGCGACCGAAGCCAAATATCTTTCGGCGTGCTGTCCTGACTGTAGAATTCTCCACTGTCTCTCCTGAATCCTTTTGTTCTGCCGACGACATCCCACCCTGACGCTTTATAACAGGTGCCGCGGTGATACGCCGGATCGACAAACGTCTCCAGGAGCAGAACGGGATATCCGAATCGTTCCATCCAGTCATCCGAAAGTCTTCTGGCGCACCACGCGAGAGTCTTGGAGGCCAAGTTGTGGCGATGGTCACCTTCATGCGGCAATATCAGAAAACGGCTGTTTTGAACGACGAAATGCCTGCGACGGGTCGCTTGCTCCGCCGTCCAGCCTATCCAGCGGTCGCGGTCCGCGAGACGATAGGCGCAGGCGCTGAAACTAATAAGAGCGACGGGCTTTCCCTTCTTTTCAGCCACATACTTTATTTGATGGCCGGCGAGTTGCGGATTTCCTAGTGGATGGCGAGCTTTCATACTCGCGCACCAATCCTTTTCCTCCTCGGAGGTGATGGGTCTGACATTCATTTCTAAATTCCTGAAAAATCATTCTAGATTGAGCGACGAAGCAAAAATACTCTCTCTACAAAAAAAGTCCAGTAATATTTATGAATTTGATTGATAATAAGCATGTTATCGTTTAGAATAAAACAGCCCTGGGTCTGTCCCTTGACGGTCTCAGTGCGGTCTCAGTCGGTCTCAGGGTCTGTCCCCGCTAATTCTTAATATTTGAGCTAAAAATACTCTGATTTATTACATAAAAACACTCTTCATTCAAGAAAGTCAAGCGTAGATTACTATAGCGTCAGAATTATGAAATCCACAAGTAGCTTATTAACAAATGCTTGCATTAGTTGGATCTTGCGTTTTCGACGATTTTCCCATCTTTTCAGCCTTCAGCCGTGTTTTTTTTGCCAAAAAATAATGCTATATATGCATAAAACGACTTGTAACGTGCATATTTGCATATATAGTATCAATTTCTTCAAAAGGAGGACGCCATGTCGAAGCAGGAGAAAATGAGAGAGGTGAGAGTTTTCATTCATGATCAGGGTGTATGCGCGGTGGGCGATATAATGAAGAGATTCGATGTCACCCGATCAACCGCGTTCAGATATTTGCGTGATGATCGGTTTCTAACGTCCATCAATCATAAAGGGAGATACCATATTGAAACAACCGGAATTAATTTTAATCACGATGGATTGTTTAGCAGGGACGGAAAGATTTTTTCAAGACATGGAAACTTGCTTCAGACCGTAGCCGCGTTGATTTCAACTTCTTCCGAGGGTATGAGAGCTTCCGAGGTCACCCTCCTAACTGGAACCAACGTGTACACGCAGTGCCAGTCTCTTTTTCGCGATAATTTAATTTCCCGAAAAAAAGAGGGTCGGGGATACTGTTATTTTTCCGCGGATTCCGCATCACGCGCAAAGCAGTTGTCGGCGAGAAAATCAAAAAAGCCATCGGATATTGATTCCGTGCTGAAAAATGAATCAGTTGCATCTCTGCATGATGTCATCAAAATTCTTGTGCTGTATGCTTCAAATCCCACGTTCAGCCCCAAACGCATAGCATTGTCATTGACTCGACGAGGAACCCGCGTCACAACAGAAAGGGTCAGATTTGTTTTTGAGCGATACGGGCTCGCTAAAAAAAACTCCTGAGTATCCTCATTCTCATTACGTCAATGAGTATGTGTCTGAAGAAGTTTCAGACCGATGCCATACGAAATGCCATGCCCTCCGCGATCACTCTTCGCTTATCATCGGAAGAGTTGAAAAAAACAGAAAGTCACCGTATCCAGAACCGGACTGTGAAATCCGTCAGATTTGGAGAGTTGGAGGTTGATTACGAAACCGGAACAACCGCCGACGGACGGCGAATGAATCCGGAAGAGTTGAAGCTTGTGGTGGCTTCCGGGATGACTTTCGCCTACGACACTATTGTTTTCGTAACCCTTCTTCGTTATGTCCATCTGATGCAGAGAGAGGAGATTCAGGCGAAAATCATGATGGATCATTATTTTAAAATATCCACAGGCTCGATTTCCGAACTTTCTCTTATGGGGCTGGCGTATTTGGAGCGATGTCATTTCGCCAACGCCAAAAAGCTGTCGAAACTTTATGCCCGGGAGTGTTTCATAATCCACTTGGACGGAACCAACGAAGGGGGCATGTACAATCATTTCGTGGTGAGGGACGGGGTCAGGGGCAACGTGCTGTACGCTGAAAAAATAGTATCCGAAAGCGAGGAATCCATAAAGCCGATATTAAAGAAGGTTGAAAAATATTTCGGCGTTCCGAACGCGGTGGTCAGCGACATGTCTCCAGCCATAGGCAAAGCGGTTGAGGAAGTCTTTGAGGATGTTCCCCACAAGCTCTGCCACTTCCATTTTTTGAAAGCTCTTGGGAAAAGCCTGCTTGAGGAGAAAAACCGTCCCCAGATGATTTCCGTGAAAAGAATGAAAGAGATGTTGACGGACAACCGCAAAAAGCTTTTGGGGGAATTGGAAAGGCGCGGTAACGCAAAACATCGAAAAGATGGGAGGTTGTTCATTTCACTGATCGACTATGTCAATGATTATCAAAAAGACTTGAGCGGCGAGGGGGTTCCATTCGATTTGCCGGCTCTCGCGTTTCACAATCGTTGTGTGACGGCGTTCAGCATTATTGAAAATATATTCCGTGAAAGTAAAAAAGATATTCCTATGGGATTTTGTTCGATCATGATGTTCGTGCGCAACCGACTTCAAGAATATTTCTCATACAGCCACGTAAATCAACTAAAAAACATCAATGAGATATTTCTGGAGCTTCGAGAAATGCTCCATCCCAGCGACAAGACGGAGAAGACTCCGCTCAACTGGGGAATGCTCGATGCCGGAATTCAAGTCGAGGATATTGCGGAAAAACTTGAAAATATTCGAACCCGAGCCGCGAAAAAGACAAAAACGAAGTTGTCCCCGTATTTGATGAAAGCCTGGAAGATAGTTTTGAATCGACTACGCAAATACGAAGGCAAGTTGGATCCGGTTATTGAATTCAATGGAGAGAAATTCATTCTTCCAAGAACAAACAATCTATCCGAGACGGGGTTCCGAGACTGTAAACGCGAAGCGAGAAGAACAACCGGGGTTAGGAAATTGTCCAATCACATGGATGATTTGCCCGCGCAATATTTCTATACCCACAACTTGAATGATCAAGAGTATCTCAAGACCGTTTTCGGAAAGCTTGGAAAGCATATGCAGAATCCAAGCGTAGTTGGCGTTTCCCGTCGGAGGAACCGCTCCATGGAAGCTCGGAGAAAAATAGTCTCTCTACGTCAATCTTTTCCGCTC
>JAADHT010000094.1 GCA_013151705.1 Kiritimatiellota bacterium
CTAATAAATGTTTTTCAGAAACATCAATAGGAGAACGAGGAAAAGGAGAGCCGTGGAAAACTTAACAAGCGCGGCGTGTTTTTGAAGAAAGGCGGTCAATCTCTCGTTGCCAAATCCGAAAAAAGCGGCAGTGAAAATAAAAATCAGAGGTGTTATAAACATCAAATTGTAGACGACCAGATAAAACAGAGCGCTGGAATAGGCGTTGCCTGAGCGCCACATATATCCGATCATGGGAACGTATACTTGTCCAGTGCACGCAAGCTCCAGAAACGACACCACGCAACCTGTGATGAAAGCCGCCATAATATAGTTTTTTCTTTTTGATCCCCGACGAATAGCAAAGCGAATTCGCTCCTTCAAAAAATCGGGAAGTTGTAAACTCATATCCCCCATACGCCCTCTCAGACACAAAATTCCATCGTAGACGCTAAGCGCCATAATGATGAATGCCACAAACGCTATAAAAAGATTGAAGTATTTTCGGAAAGACTCAAAAAAATAGAATCTAGCCACGATCTCGTTCAAGCCGAAACCGAACGCCAGATAACTCAGAAAAACTGCCGAAACGAAAACACAGCCAACCATAAAAATCTCTTTGGGATTTTTTCTTCTGATCCTCAAATACGAGATAAAGAATATGATTGTCGCGAAAGCGCAGGGGTTGACTCCATCGAGAAGTCCGGCAATCACAATCATCCATATCGACGTAGTCTCGTATCGTTCACGTATCCTCTTGTCCGAGTTCGCGCGTTCCTCGACGCGAATAACGCGCCAATTAGAAAGTGGAGACTCAGCGGATTCAGCGGCCAGCTGAACAAGCGTTTTCATGTTGATATCGTTTTTGATGAGAAAACCTCCACCCGCGAAAATCGCGGGAGCGACCAAGCGAAATTTCTCAGGCACGCCAAACTTTTCGCAATACGCCTCATTTAGCGTAATCGAACTAATTTTAGAAATATCCTTGGTCTCCACTCTCAAATTAGGGAACACCGATGCAAGACGGCGCAAGAGCGCCTTCACCTTGGTGCAGTCGGAACAACCTCGTTTTGAGAAATATACCATATTCAAACAGCGGTTCGCCGAGCGCACTGGAATCTTTTTAGGAGAAGACGTGAGAAAAACAGCTTTTGGAAGGATTCTCTCATTTTTCTCGCGAAACGCGTCTTTCTTCTCTTTCCCTTGTTTTTCAGTGACGTTGAAATGTTTGAATATCGCGGACACCTTGTCCGAAGCATCTGTTTCATCAAGAAATGGAAGCAATACGCGAAATCCCTCGCCCAAATAGGTGTAATTCTTTTTCAGAAACGTTTTCACGCGTTCCCGGATGGCTTTCTGGTCAGGGAATGAATGAAGGAGAGCGACGAACATGCGCAAATCCACGATTTTTCTACAAGTCAACAATGCGAAAGAAGCTTCCATTCTCACTTTTCGGTCGTCGTCGTCAAGCATCTTTCTCATCGTTTTCTCGGACGCGTCGAAGAAATCACCTGACACATTTCGCTCCATCCCGTAAAGATATTCATTGAAGAAATGGGTCTCGTCGAAAAAGTGAATCCATCTTCCAAAAGCAAAATTGCCCCCGCTAGCTCTAAAATTAATAGTGGCCGGCAGTGCGATACGGACTGTCGATGATGCATCGGTCGATATTTTGTCTGAATACTTTTTGAAGACATTTTGGTCCATCGTGTTTTGAAAAATCGCATGATATGCCGCTCTTCGCAGATATTCGTCATCCGAATCGGTTAATTTCCCCACCAGTTTTTCAACATTTCTCCTCTTCGACTTATCAAGGATGAATATAGCCAGTGAAAGATTCAGATGCTTCTCATTATTCGATTTCAAAACCGTTTCAGCCCATTTGAGCATCTTCCCGGCGGCGGACGAAGAGGTAGTGGCCGATGATATGTCATAATAATTCAAATCGTATGGTTTCAACAAAGTTTTCCCGTCCCGTAAAACGCTAAGAAGGTTCGCTATGGGAGTCCCGCGTTTCGATTTTAAAATTATTCCGGCCGCACGGCTTCTGACTGAATCGTCCTCATCTTTCAACCCTATCTCCGCGAGTTCGGCGAATTCTTTTGTCGAAGATCGCTCCATCAAACCTATAATGTTTCTGCGAGTTTCAAGTGGTTGCTTATCAAAGTTCTCACGCAGAAAAGCAAGCGGTTTCGTTGACCCCATTGCTAAGAGAGAACAGGCCGCGTATAATTTGATTTCATGTTTTTCACTATCACTGTTCTTGAACAAATTTTCCAAAGCCTCCTCAATATCTTTGTAAGAGGCGCATTCCATATTCACCCGAGTTGGCTTGCTTGTTTCGCTCTCCTTCGTAATTTTCCCAGCCTTTTCTTTTCCAGTAGTGACGGCCAAATCTCTTTTTTTAGATCGATCGTTCGAATTTTCATCCTCGAAAGCGTTGAACAGCTCGATTATATCTTTTCCAGAAGTTGCTTTTTTCGGCGTTTTTTTTATTTTGGCGGGTGTGTCGGAAACGTCGTCGTCAAACGCTTCGAACAAGTCCAGCACTTTCTCGGAAACTGCTGATTTTGAATCCGATTTCGCCGCCGCGTCCTCTTCTATCGCTAGGAGAATGTTTTTAAGAGCGGCGTCTTCGGAAGAAGAACCGTTATCGGACGATTCAGGAATTTTGAATCCCCTTAATACGGCAAGCACTTCCCGCTTGTTTTTCGAACGGAGTATATCAATAATAGCCGCATTGTAAACAGTCCTGTCTTTTGAAACTCCGTTGGTGGCTAGAAACCGTATAGCCGGCGTTTTAATGTCGGGATTCTCACTACCCGCGAGAAAAAGCGCCAAAGGCAAAGCCTCTTTTCCGCACTTGTCCAAAGCTTGCACCACACTCATCAGGACGCTATCGTCCTTCTCCCGCAAATTCTCAATGAGGGATTGAGGAATCAACTCGTCGAGAGCGGCGTAAGCGACGATAACCGCCTCTTTGAGTGAATCATCCTTGAGAAAGGCTTTTTCTAGAGTTTTCAAAGAACCCCGCTCGGCAATTCGACTCAATGTCTCAACCGCTTTGTATCGAACGAACTCATCCTTGTCGAAAAGCATTTTTTCGACAAGACCGACGACTCTTTTATTTTTCGTTTTGGCGACGAGGTTCAAAGCCGCGACCCTCACCCTCCAGCGTTTGTCTGTTAGAGTTTTTCTCAATTCACCTTGCTCAAGAACGGCCTTTATAGCTGCGAGCCCGTTGAGGGCCGCGACAGCTAAATCCTCGTTGGATTCGTATATGTATTTCACGAGTATCCTCTTCGAGTCTCCGCTCTTTATTTCGCCAAGGGCCCGCAAGATGGAGAAAACCACGTCCTCGTCTTTCTCTCTTTCCAGGCGCTCCGAAAAAAACTTCACAGCTTTTCTCCCCGCCACTACGACAAGGGTATCGACGGCACACTCGCGAATCATCGATTCATCATCTTCCAACAAATCGCGGAGAATCGGCAAAACGAACAGACCACCTTTTTTAAGTTCGCCGACAGCCATCATACGAGAGTCCAGTTGACCGAAAACGAGCCGACGCGCCAATGTCGCCGGATCTTTGCCGATTGTGTCGGGAATCAGAATGGAATACTCCAGTTCTTTGAGTTTCTCTTTTGAGCTCCGCGGGATTTCAGGGTGCGCTTCGATAAATTCCGGTATGGCTTCCAAGGTCGTTTCCTTGTTCCCTCGGAGAATGCGGCGAGCGCGAATCTCGCGGATGGCGTCGCCGCAAATGGATTGCCCCAGAAACTCGAAACACCGTTTCTTCGTCAATGTGGAGAAAAACGGAGCATTGGAGGATGCTTTTCTCCCAGCCCAAACGTTCCATTCTCTTAAAGCCTTCAAGTTTCTCGTCGAATCCAGGTCCTCCCATGGATCATAGTCGTAATCGTCTCCGGTCACCATCTCCAACACTTCCAACACTCCCAGTCTGACCGCCAGCCTCTTGTCTCTCAACAAGGCGGCGAACTCCTTTTTCGGGAATGGTTTAAGATTGCGGATAAGAGCGAGTATGTCGCTTCTCGTTTTTCCGTATTTTCCTAGCGCCAACATCACGTCCGGCCATAGTTTCGATGTGATTTTTTTATCTTTTAAAAGGCGCATAAGACGTTTTGAATCGGACACTTTCCGCTCGACAACTTTTTTAGCGAGCGCTTTTTTTAGAATCTTCAACATTAGTGTTTTGCCGGAAAAGCCGTTGAGACGTGCGAGTTGTTGTCCGTTCGACGAGCATATTATCACAACCGGCACGGCGAAAACACCGCGAAAATTGGCGTAACGACGATTCCGCAACACATTGATTCTTAGGAGAACGAATTCATGTAGCAGCGATGCAATTTTATATCAGGAGAGTTCAACGTTTCGTTTTCGAGTTTTCTACACCAAGGACAGGCTGGAGAGAAGAATTCGATAAAAATCGGTCGATATTCCATCGAGGCTTTGGCTGTAGCGGCATCAATGTCATTATACCATTCAAGAGGCTTCTCCGTGGAATCGGGCCCCATGGGATTTATAGGGGAAACAAAAGGAAGGCTCCTTCCCTCCGCCGCGCCAGGAGTTCCCCAAAGAGACGGAACGTTGAATGCCGTTGTCAGCAACACGACCGCATTCAGAACAGTCAACATTTTTTTTAAGAATCCTCTTGTCATTACCATTGAAGTCTCTCCGTTTTCATCCGTCAATGCGTGAGGGCATAGGCCAAAATATTAACATTGACGCTTATCGAGTTCTTTATCTCGTTTCCTCCGCAGCAACAACAGCCTTTCGTGTGCGCCGTGTCGTTAAGACCATGCGGAGAGAACAACAAAACAATTCTTCCATTCAGGTTCAGGCCGAAAAGCTGAGCTTTAACCGAACTTTCACCATGTGTCAACTCCAATTTTTCTATCTTATCGACCGTTCTGAAAATCTGGTGGTTAATAGGAAGGGGGTTCAAAGCGTTTTTTCCGAAAATCCTTTTAATCTCCCTTCTGAAAGCAGTTGCGAACTTTTTGCTTGAGCAACCGGCAGAGGCCAATATGAAACCACCGCTCGAAAGATAAAGCTTGAAATTCTCGGCCTCTTTTTTATTGAGACGGAAATCCGATTCGCCGGTCATCACCACAAACGGAATCTTGAACAACTCCTTGGAAGAGAGCTTGACGCTTCTGAA
>JAADHT010000127.1 GCA_013151705.1 Kiritimatiellota bacterium
AAAACATCCGAACCGCGTACGATGCGGTCGACAAGGCGATGCAACACGCCTACGTCGGAAGAAAACAGAAGAAACGCCAATACAGACGTCTGTGGACCGTGCGAATCAACGCGGCCTGCAGAGAACTCGGAATGAACTACAGCACCTTTATGAACGGGCTGAAAAAAGCGGAAATAACGGTCAACCGGAAAATCCTCGCGGATATCGCGGTTCGGGACATCGAAGCGTTCAAAGTGTTCATTGAAAAAGCGAAAGCCGCGCTGAACGTCTAACAGCCCTTCACCTGATCCCGTTCGAAGTTAGACGGCGCTCGAAAATGGTTCGAGCGCCTATCTAAATCCCAAGTACGAAATTAGAAAACTACTCGAGCGTGGCGATAGAACAGTCACGCGGGATAAATCTGGTTTCGATATTCGAGTTTTAGAGGCCTTTCAAATGCTCAAAGAAATAGACGAAATACTAACGCGGGCGACCGCGTCGTTTCAAGCGGCTTCCGACGAAGCGGCGATTGAAGCGCTCCGCGTGGAATTTCTAGGCAGAAAAAGCCCATTGCAGACCCTTGCCTCGCAAATGCGGGAACTATCCCCTGAGGAACGGCCGGCCGCCGGAAAGTCTTTGAATTCAGCCAAGGCGCGGATAAACGACCTTTTGAAAGAAGCGCTCGCTAATTTGACGAACAAAAATATCGGAGCAAACACGTTTTTGGATGTGACGCTTCCCGGACGCGAACCGGGAGTCGGAACAAAACATCCCGTTTCACTAGTGATCGACGAATGCGTCGCTATTTTTCGCCGCTTGGGATTTATCGTCGCCGAAGGACCGGAAATTGAAACCGTCCGAAACAATTTCGACGCGCTCAACACACCGGTGGATCATCCTTCAAGAGACCCGTTGGACACATTCTACTTCTCCGACGGCAGATTGTTGCGCACCCAAACATCACCCGTTCAGATAAGAGTGATGGAGAGTTCGGAGCCTCCGATCAGAATAGTCGCGCCCGGACGTTGCTTCAGACGCGACACCCCGGATGCGACCCACAGTATGAATTTTCATCAAATCGAAGGCTTGTACATAGACGAACAAGTCTCACTCGCGGAGCTGAAAAGCGTGTTGCTGGCCTTTGCCCGCGAACTGTTCGGTCCAGAGGTGTCGATCCGCATGCGTCCCCACTTTTTTCCATTCACGGAGCCGAGCGTGGAATACGATTTCTCCTGCATCATGTGCAAAGGCCAGGGGTGTCCGATATGCAAGAACTCCGGATGGTTGGAGATAGCCGGAGCGGGAATGGTGGACCCGGAGGTTTTGGCTAATGTCGGATATGATCCTGAGAAATGGAGCGGATACGCTTTCGGAATGGGAATCGAACGAATAGCCATGATCAAATACCGGATAAACGACATCCGCCTCCTCTACGAGAACGATCTGCGTTTCCTCAAACAATTCTAAATAAAACAGCGACCAAGTGCTCTCTCCTCCCGCCTGGACGGGTAACTTCATCAAGATTCCTGAACTTCCAAAGCGCTTTCGCGCGAATATTCTTATGTGACCGCCATCGCATGTCGGCATAAAAAAACGGCTTCGAACATTTCGTTCGAAACCGTTAAAATAGACAAAAGGCCGACTAAAAACGTTGACTAAAGATTAGTCCCCGTAGACAGTCGTCGTGTAGATGGTTTTGATGCCGATCGGAATATCGCTGACGACTTTCCAGTCGACATGACTTATTTTCGTGATTTTGCCATTTCTGGCTGCCGCTGCTATGCTGGCGTCGCCTTTGGCGACCATTCCGAACCAGCTGACGCATTCGGACTTTCCGACTTTCGATCCGAGTTGACCATTAGTTGCTTGAATAGGAAGAACGACATCGGTTACAATGCCACCGCGAGGTACTACTGAAGTACATCCAGAAAGAACCGCCATCGCCAATACGGCGACAAATAGAGAGACTTTTTTCATTTCCCTTACTCCTTTTAATGAGTTGCCTACAAACCAAACGACCTTTTGTCTATAGTGAAGTGCAAACACTCCCTCGCCGAATATGCCACAGTGCCGGCATATATCTTCGAATGAAGTTTCAAACCACTCCTCGAAACAAGTATACGAGCATTTTCAACATTTACAAACTTTTTTGATGAAAAATCCTCCAGTTCGATGATTAACAACTTTTTTTCGGGATTTTTTCGCATTTCATCTTGAAATGCTACTGAAGACGGCTATTTTCCTTTTCCGTCCGATTCGCGGACAGTCCCATAAGTCTTTTTTGTTGCGGGGTGGAGCAGAGGTAGCTCGTCAGGCTCATAACCTGAAGGTCATAGGTTCGATTCCTATCCCCGCTACCATTTTCCTCCATCAACTCCATTCTCTTTGGAGCCTGTTCGTAAAAACCTCGCTGTCGCCCTTGGCGCGGAGGAATTCGCGATTGCGAAAAGCCGTTTTCGACGGAACCATTTCATCCGAGTTGGAATCTCCACCATCGACAAACGCCCTCCGCGAGGCAAACAAAATTGATTGTATGAAAATGAAACACATCCGCGCAATCCACATTTTCTTGACTATTTCGACTCTCCTGCTCGCCGCCTCTCCCGCTATCTCGGAGGATGCCAGCCTCTCCAAACAATCGACGATCCCATATTCCCCACCGAAAAAAGGGTTCTGGAAAACCCTCAACGACCTTTTTCTGCCCCACTACGAGAGCCGCAACGTGTTGTTCGAAAAGGAGACGGCCTTTCACAACATATCGGTTGAGGACGACGAGAGCGGCAGACGCCATCTGGTTTTCAAGCCGAACCACGGCTCGCAGGGAGTGATCCTCCCAAACGACCCGGACAAACTCGTCCCCAATTTCATGAAATACTCCTTTCTAGCGATTCCCGCACTGGAACGTCCATTGCGAAGCGCCCTCTTCATCGGGCTCGGCGCCGGTATAATGCCGCGATTCGTCGCAACCAAATTCCCATCCGTCAAAATGGACATAGTGGAGATAGACAAAGACCTGAAGCCCATCGCCGAAAAATATTTCGCGTTCAAAAAAAACGACGATATGAAACTTTTTTTCGAGGACGGACGCTACTTCATCAACCATTGCGAAGAAAAATACAATATCATAATTCTCGACGCGTACAGCTCCGTCGACATCCCATTCCAATTCACCACGGTCGAATTCTTCCGCAACGCCAAACGATGCCTGGCGGACGGCGGAATTCTAGTCGCGAATCTCGCGAATTTCGGTCGCCGCGATTTCCTGGCCAGCGAGTTTAAAACGGTCAAATCAGTTTTCAAACACATCGCTGTCGTGGCATGCCCTCGAAACACGAACTACGTCCTTTTCGCATCCGAGAAACCACTCTTCACAAAAGCGGACTGGAGAGAATCCTGCCGGAAATTCGACGAAAAAAGCGATTGGGACTTCAAACTCGCTCCGTTTCTGGAAAACAGACTTTCCGACAAGGAAATCGACTCGTTCTCACTCAAAGCCAAACTCCTCACAGACGACTTCGCCCCCGTCAACTCCATGGATTGACGTGGGCTCTCGAACAAACGACATCCGCGTCGACGGAGCCTTGATCCTAAAAAACGTGTTTTATTATTTCTCAACCACGTGAATTAGGTTGATTTCAAGAGCGGTAATGCTAAAGTGATTCTTCTCGACGCGCTCTTTTTCATTCGTGGTTCAGAAAAGAATTTTATGGAAAAAATTAGGGAAAAAATACGGAAAGATCGATCTGATCGACAGGATATTCTCGCTATGGGCCGCGGAAATCTCTCATCAAAGAAAATTCGCTTATAGGAGAATTCAATTATGAAATACACCGCCGCGTTTTTTGAGGCGTTCGACGAGGAAGAGAGAATATTAAAATCGCTTCTTCCAAACGAATTGGAGTGTTTTTTCACATGGAGGACGATTCAGGAGGCTGGGGGCGAGCGTCCGCCGGCACCCATTGTGAGCGTCAGAACGCAATCCGCGCTTCCAACCGATTGGGCTGAGGGAATCGACGCGATCATCACCCGCTCGACCGGATACGATCACGTAACCGAATTCCTGTCAAGAACAAACGCTGAAATCGACGCGGCGTATCTTCCAGACTATGCCGGACGCGCCGTAGCGGAACAAGCGATGCTTCTCTGGACCGCCCTGCTACGCAAACTAGAACTCCAACGCGCGTCCTTCGACGCGTTCCACCGCGACGATTTGACCGGACGGGAGTTGGTTGGACGCGCGCTGACGGTCGTCGGCGTCGGCCGTATCGGCTCGCAGATCGTGGACGTGGCGCAAGGCTTGAAAATGGATGTGGCTGGAGTCGATATCGCTCCCCGCTAGATTCGCGGATTGAGATACCT
>JAADHT010000063.1 GCA_013151705.1 Kiritimatiellota bacterium
GTCAGTCACGGCCCCGCAACCGCATGGGTATGCGTTTCCACCCGATGTTGTTGAACAGTCCGTGTTTTCAATTTCCGATGTCATAATACGCTATTTCCTGAATTTATCGTTCGATGTTTATTCCGTCCGCCAGCCGAAGGCGCCGATTCACCGACTCCGGCGGTTCACTTCTCTTTTCCCGATTTCGGCGGCTCCCTGTTTAGAATGAGTCTGAGTTCCTGCGCCCCATGCTTATTGGTTCTTAAGACGAAAATGTCGTCGGCCGATTTTAGCACCGAAGATAAAACATCGGAGTACAGCGCGACCAGAACCGTCTTCGGATTTTTCTCGTACTCCTTCAATATAGCGTCGAAAGTTTTCGCCTCCGATCGCATCGAGGCCACGATTTCCGTTTTGTACGCGTCGGCGTCGGCCAGCAGAGCCGCGGCCTGCGACTCCGCCTCGTTTCCTGTTTTGACCTTGTAGTTTTCGGCGTTGTGTTTCAAGGTGGCGCTTTTGAGTTTCGCCTCTATAAGCGCTCTAAACGCCTGGATGGTGCCTAGAGGCGGAGTTTTAGCGGGCATTTTCACGGAATCAACAGTGATGCCGATGTCGAGCTCTTCGATCTTTTTGGAGACTATGTCGCGGACTTTGTTTCTGAAATCCGGGGAGTTTAAAATATCGTCCACTTTGGTGACTGCGCAAGTTTTGATTATGACGTTGTCGAATGTGGCCAAAAGCAACGTTCGCGGTCCCCGCGTTCCGAATGAGTTTCCGGTTTTCGGGTCTTTGAACTCCTGGTCGTTCGGGGATTCGGGATTCGACGGGAGAATCACGCTTCTGTAGTATTTGAGGGGGTCGGAGACATGGTAGAACAGTTTCCAGGCGGTGTGTATGATGTTGGCGTCGGCGGTGAAGAGATAACCGTCCTTCCCGGGAGTGAGTTGAACCGACGAGGCGAGAAGTTGATCGTCTAACTTCTTGCCCGGCTCCATATAGAACCAAAAAGAGTCGGAGGATATAGTCTGCTGGTTCACGGGAATTCTAACCACTTCGGATATGGGGTACGGCCAGTTCC
Source organism: Kiritimatiellota bacterium (assembly GCA_013151705.1). Taxonomy (GTDB): domain Bacteria; phylum Verrucomicrobiota; class Lentisphaeria; order Victivallales; family JAADHT01; genus JAADHT01. The sequence continues at coordinate 1,058 of JAADHT010000063.1, forward strand.
AATGCCAGCCCGGTTTGTAGACTTGGCCGCGCAACTTTCCGAAATCAAGCACAAGGGCCCTTTCCTGCTGTTCGACCGTGAAAGCGCCCTCGAAAGTGAAATACCAGGCGATCAAACCGAGGATGGCCGCGGCCAGCAAGGCGAACAGATAGCCGGAGGCGTTGGCGATGGCGGAGAGTCCGCATGCCAGCGCGTTGCCTTCGTCTGCGATTGTTTTGTCTGAATTCATTTCTTGGTGTCCAGATTTTCGGAGTTCGGCTTAAGCAGGTCGAACGGCGCGGTGTCGGTGTCGAGCACGAGCACGGTACGCGATTTGACGATGGATTTGAGAGAGTCGAGTTTTTTGAGGAAAACGGCCAGTTCCGGCTTTTTCTTGAAGACGGCGTAGTATGCGGCCGCTTCCGCGTCTCCCACCGCGCGGATGGTTTTGGCTTTCGCCGTGGCAATGGATATTATGTTGCGTTTTTTCCTGTTCGCCTCGGTTTTGATGTTTTTGGCTATCTTTTTCCCTTCGCCCAGGAATATTTCGGCGGCGGCCTGACGTTCCGACTTCATTCTGTTTATCACGTCTTTCGTCACTTTTTGAGGGATGCCGAGCGATCTGATACCGACATCCATAACCTGAAGACCGTACAAGTCCATCGCCGGTTTGACGAGGAGGTTTTTGATGTCTTCCTCTATCAACCGCAACTTCATCTCGTCTTTATTCGTGTTGATGAATTGCGAGAACGCGTATTTCCCGATGATCTGGTCTTTGTCGCTTCGCAGGAGGCTGTTCAATTTCTTTTCGGCTTCCTCTATGGTGCGTTCGCTGTTGAAGAGACGCTCGGGATCCGCTATTTTGTATTTGACGTACACTCCCACTATTATGTTCTGTTTGTCCGCCGTGTAGGTCTCCTCCATTCGCCCGACCGTGCCTTCAAAACAACGTTGTCGGTTGTCGAAATAGAAGATTTTTTGAATAGGATATGGTATGCGGAAGTGCAGACCGGGTTCGGTCACCGACTCCACCTTCCCGAAAGTGGAAACCACGGCGTACTGGGCGCTTTTCAGCTGGAAGGAAAAAATCGCCGTCAGAAAAATCGCCGCCACAAGCAGTCCCAGCAGGATGGTCGGCCAATGAAGCGGCGCGGAGTCTCCGTCGCCATGTTCATGCGTATGTTTTTCATCACTCATAAGTAACCTCGTTTATTATGGATGCCGCTCGAATGCCGGAAGCCTTTGAAACTTCCCTTTTCGAACGGAATCCGTTTATTTGGAATCCTCTCCCGTTTTCGGCGGGGGTTCCTTCAAATCTCCGATATCCAACAAATCCAAGCGCCGTTTCTCTTCAAGATTGATGACGAAAACGTCGCTCTTGGTGGAATTTGGAACAATATATTTTCTCAACGCCGCGCAGTCTTTGATCAGAAAACGCATTTTCTCGTTCAAGAGATACATTTCAGGCATGGCGTTGTAGCCGGTCAAACGCTTTAAAAATCTTTCGCTTTCCGCTTTGGAGACCTTGATTCTGGAATCTCGATAGGCCTCGGCGTCGGCGACGAGACTGGTGGCTTCGGCCTCGGCCGCCGGCAAAGTCGCGGCTCTGTATTTTTTAGCGTCCAGTATCATCGACTCTTTACGCTCCCTGGCGGCGACGACATCCTGGAAAGCCTGCGGCAATTCATCTTGGATGGGCGGATGGGCGTCGAGCAGCAGAACGGCAACGATTTCAACTCCCAGCCGCATTCTGTCGGCTTCTTTTCTGATGGCACGGGTGATGTGCTTCACCGCTTCGTCCCGGCCGTCGGACATCACGCTCAACATATCCGTGCTGGCGAAGTAGTTTGTTATGATTCTCTCGGAAATCAGCTTCAAAGTATTCACCGGATCCTTGTAGCCGTAGGCGTAGCGCATAAGTTGGCGGGGACGTATTCTGAATTGAACAGGCAAAAGCGCCGTGATGAACGAGACCGGCTCCTCGTCCGTCATCGCTGTGGATTCCGCGTCATGATTTGTCTCTGGCGTCTTCTGGGCCGGGAGAGAACTACGAGGAGTTGTTTCCGTCCGGTCGGCGGCTTGCGGTTTGGTGGCGACGAGAAATCTAACCTCTTTGGCGTAATGTGGTTGAGTCCACAAGACGACCGAGGGATTTTTCTCTTTCCCCTTGGTTTTCAGTTGGGAGCCAATGAATATCTCCTGGACTCTGTCAACGGGAAATTTTCGAATCCGACCTATCGGCCAAGGCCATTTTAGATAAAAACCGGGAGTCAATGTCTCGGTTCCGCGCCTGCCGAAAACCTCCATCACGCCCAAATCGCCGGAAGGCACCTCGTCGAACGCAGTGGCCAGCCACAACAGTCCCAACCACATCAACAGCAATGGAGCAATCGAACGCTCCAGGAAACGGTATATCCAAGTGCCTGAAACCTGGAACCCGAATTGGTAATCGAGCGTGTCGGAGATGTTTCGTAAAACACCCCCGGGCTCGGTTATCACCGAAAGGATTCTACTTTCAAACACCGGCTTCTCTTCGGACTTAGTGCGCGGGCGATAAAACTCGATGACGAAATTGACCAGCAGCTCGACGGCGAGCGCCACGAATACCGCGAACAAAAAACGGGAGGCGAAATAATCCCACGAAGCCAGCCCATTGCCTTTCATCACTATAGCGAGCGAGGCGAGCGTCAGCGAAAGGGAATTCAACACGAACCAAACACCGACTGGTCTGAGCCACCTGAAAACCAGCGATCTCGACTGTCCTATGCAGAAAACGCCCGCTAGAACCGCCGCGACCGCCATCACAAGAGAAACGAGCGCCGCCTGTTTCGCCGGAAGAGTTCCAACACCGCCGGCGTCCCCCCAAGCTCGGTTGATAGCGAACAACGCAACGGCTATAAACGCGGCTCCCAAGGCCGCCGCCACGTATTCCGAATATTTCCTGTATTGCTCGTATGTTCTGCGGGCGGTGAATAAAACATCCTCCTCAGTATCGAAAGTCCTGCCTGTTTTTTTTCGTTGTTCGAGAAGAATTCGATCCTCCGCCTCAAGCGTGGATTTGTTTTTCAGAAACGCTAGAAGAAGGACGGTGAGCGAATAGAGCGTGGTGATGACGGATGGTATGGCCGCTATGGCGAAGGTGTCGGAAGCGAACCAGCCCGTAAATAATCCGAAGAAAACGCAGACAGCGGAAAACGCGAGTGAGAGAAGGGTGAACGCGAGGGTCAATCTGAAAAAAAGAGTACTGTGGGAAGAATTTTCCGTTTTTGCGTTTTTCTCCATCTAATCCTCCAT
>JAADHT010000068.1 GCA_013151705.1 Kiritimatiellota bacterium
TTTTTCTCGACGGCCAGCCGCTCGGCGAAATGGAGCACCGCGTATATTCCGCCTCTCGCTTTGATCGAGCCCGCGACCGGAGACATGGTCCGCTTTGACCAGCAGTCTGCCGCCACCTTCAGGCAGAATCCTTTCCGCGAGTTTCGCGGTCGGCGTCAGTTCCGATTCGATAATTCCGTTTGACTCCTTCAACTCGGGAAAAAGAATCCGCAACAGCGGAGCGAAACGGCACAACCGTTCCTCGGTGTCGAAAATATCCTCCTCGCCAAGCGACAAAAGAGAGCGAGCCTGCCCTGCGTGGAGACGTTCCGCCTCCTTGAAAAGACCTATTGATGGAGAGTGCTGGCCACATGTTTCAATGAGCGGGTCAATTTGTCCAGAAAATTCGTCTGATGCTTCGCTTGGTTGTTCAACAACCTCAAAGTCGCCAGCTTGACTACGTCCAGGATCAACATCCATACCAAATTGTACGCCCACACCACACCGATCAAAGCCCAGGGAAGCGGATGCACCAACCAACCGAAACCGCACATCAGCGCCGCCAGAAGCTGCGTGCCGATGATCGCCGCGAAAAGCGGCAGACTCGGCCAAGGCCGCGTGAACATGGATTTCTTCGTGCGGACCACGAAAAGCATCAGATGGCCGCCGACGACCAACTGAAGAAACGCCATCGTCTGTATGTGCGTCAAGTCAATCGTGGTTCCAAGGAACTGCGAACCGAATTTGTGCATTCCGATGAAGAGCATTCCGAACGTCTGCAACACCGCAAACGCTCCCAACACGGTTGAAAGAGTCAATATGAGCTTCATATCCCATCTAACGGGATTCTTCTCGATAATGGTGTTGTCGTACGCGATGGTCATAATCGGTATGTCGTCCAACAAGGCGAGGATTATTATCATCACGGCCGTCAACGGCTTGAAGGCTATCCCGGTGCCGGGAATGGTGGGAAACGCGATCATCGCGAGAACGACGAACACCATTATGTCGATTGTCATCGCAATCCGGTAGATGGTGTAGCTGGTCATTCTGGCGAATATCTGCCGAGCGATCTCTATCGCGTTTATTATTACGCTCAAACCAGGCGCGGTGAGTATCAACGCCGCGGCGGAGCGAGCGGCGTCCGTGGCTCCGGAGACCGCGATTCCCGCGTCCGCCTGTTTCAGCGCCGGCGCGTCGTTGACTCCGTCTCCCGTCATAGCGACTATGTGTCCGCGTTCCTGCAGTGCTTTGACTATTCCGTATTTGTGCTCCGGAAAGACCCTCCCGAATCCGTCGGCCTTGTCTATGAGCTCCTTCTCGCGGTCCGGCAGATGGTCCGGGGGGTAATCCGCGAATATGTCGGTCGCCGCTTGTATGCGGGTGCCCATTCCGAGTTGTCCGGATGTCTCCGCGGCTATCGCGATATCGTCTCCGGTTACCATTTTCACCCGCAAGCCATGTTCCTTGGCTTGGCGTATCGTTTCCGCGGAATCGTCCCTTGGCGGATCGAACATCGGAATGATTCCAAGAAACGTCCAACTCTTTCCGTCGTCGTCCGAGCGGGCGACTCCCAAAGTCCTGTAGCCGCGTTTCGCGAATTCCGCGACGGTCTCCACCGCTTTGCTTTCGGTGGAGTCGTCCATGACGCACATGTCTATCACGACTTGCGGGGCGCCCTTGGTGTAGCGCGCCTCTTTACCATCCGCGTCTTTCGCGGTCGCCTCCGTGCGTTTGCTCACCGGATCGAATGGAACGAACTCCGTCTGATTGTACGCGTCGAGTCGCGAACGGTCCTTCAGCGCTCCAATTATCGCCAAATCGATGGCGTCGTTGTTCTCCTCCTTACTCGCCAACGCCCCGGCGAGAACGCACTCCTCCTCGTCTTTCGCGGCGAACAGCACCGGCGATTGGAGCGAGAGCTCGTTTTTCGTCAGAGTGCCGGTTTTGTCGGAACAGAGTATGTCCACACCGGCCATCTCCTCGATGGCCTGGAGTTTCGATACGATGGCCTTCTTTTTGGACATCGCCAGCGCGCCGAGCGCCATAGTCACGGAAAGCACGGCCGGCATAGCCACCGGAATCGACGCTATCGCCAGAATGAGCACGAGCTTGACCAGACGCAACAATTCGGCGATATCGATCGTACCGTGCATGTGGTCGCGGTAGAGCACTACCACGGAAAGCACCAGGCACAAAAATACGGATACGGCGATGAGAAAATTTCCTATGCGCATAACCGCTTGCTGAAAGTGTGACTCGTTTCCAGCCTGGGCGACCAGATTGGCCGTTCTGCCGAAGAAAGTGTCGCCGCCGGTGGCGGTGACGATGGCAATCATCTCGCCCTGTTTAGCTATCGAGCCGGAGTAGGCGGCGTCTCCTATTTTTTTGTTCACCGGCAGGGATTCGCCTGTCAACGCAGCTTGGTCGATGCTGATGTATTCTCCGTCGACGAGTTTGCAGTCGGCTGGCACGACATCACCCAAACGCAGGCGGACCACATCCCCCGGAACGAGCTCGGAAGCGTCGATCTCGCTCCAATTTCCGTCGCGTAAGGCTCTGGCCTTGAGCGCGAGCCCCTTTTTCAAGGCGTCCAGCGCGTTGCTGGCCTTGTGCTCCTCCCAAAAACCTATCACCGCGTTGAAAACGAGCATGAAGGAGATTATCAGAAAATCATCAATATCTTTAGCTAAAAGCGATAAAACCGCCGCGATCTCGATCATCCATGGGATCGGGCCCCAGAAGAATTTCAGAAGCTTTAACCAGGCTGGTTCGGTTTTCGCCACGATGGCGTTGCGCCCGCACTCCTCCAAACGTTTCTCAATCTCGACCTGGCTCAAACCGTTTCTATCGGCCTTCAGAGTCGCCAATAGCTCGTCAATCTCCATTTTCTCGGCTTTTTCCACCGGCACGACGTATTCCGGCCTGTCGGGAAGGTTCTTTTCGCTGTTCATGTCCACTCCTTGAATTAGATGGTAGTCGAAAACCGTTGAACCCTCGAAAAACACCCGGATCCATGAGAATTCAGTAAAACAGGTTCACTCGCTGGAGACACGGCGAACAATACAATGCGGACTCAACAATACAAGCGATGGACCATTCGCGCCCAAGTAGTCCCTACCGCCTCAACGTAACCTGCATTTTGTAGTGCGACGCCTCGAAAAACGACACCGCGAACTCCGCGATCCGGCGCGGCTCGTAATATTTGCAGCTGAACACGTCCAGGTACGCGGCGTTCGTGGCGTTGGCGAAATGTCCCGAAATCAAAGAGGTTTCAATCAGTTGAGTCATGCTGAATCCGGCGATCCGCTCGTCCTCTCCGAAATTCACGACCTCGCATTCGCCATAGCGTTTCATTCCCAGTTTTTCGCAGAGTTTCGCCACAAATTCCTTAACCGCGTCCGCGTCGCGGATCTTCTCCGGAGAGCATTTGTAGATGTCGAGCGACGAGAGCAGGCCCCAGGCGTCGCTCTTCTCGAATCTCCTTTTCCAAGATAGAGTATGCGTGTGCACTCGATCCTCGCACACCGGAACCATGCGCTCCACCCCGTTGTTGGATATTATTCCGCGGTTCATCAGGCTTGAGACCACGGTCTCCTCCGCGCCCAAACCCTTTTTTATGGTCGCCACCGCCTTTTTCAAATCGATCGACTCGGTACAGGTGAAGAGATCCACGGCCGCGTAGTCGTGTTCCGGCCAGGCGTGCACGGCGAAGTGCGATTCGGATATAATGACCATCCCGCTGACTCCCTGCGGTTCAAACGGGTGAAAGTAGCTGTTCAAAACATGCGCTCCGCTGGCTTCCGCCGCCGCCAGAAACACCTTCTCCACTCTTTCAGGATCGGTGATGACATGCGGATCGCAATCGTAAAACTCAACGGTCATATGCCTTGACAAAGCGTATTCACTCTCTCTACTCATCAATTACGTTCCTCACAATAAACGTTTTTGTTTCAGCGAGCACCAAAACTTCTCTTTCAGACAAGATCGCAATGTCCGTCTGGAACGATTGTTAAATCTATCATGCCAGTGGATTTTTGCAAAATCATTATTTAAACGCTAATCCATGAAAAAAAGTGCCTTTTTTCTCGGATGGAAATGCGCATCATAATCTCAATGTTACTACTCAGCACTCTGAAGAGAAGCTATGAGCAACAACATTAAGGAATATAGCCCGTGAAATTCAGAACGCCAAATCAAGTCACCAAGCGGATCAACCCCTCTCAATAGAAGTGGCCCCCCCAACTTGCACCATTGCTTAAGATAGGTTAGCTTACTTTTCCGTCAACCCAAACAGGAGGAGAACATGGCTAAGAGTAGAAGGCGGC
>JAADHT010000242.1 GCA_013151705.1 Kiritimatiellota bacterium
GCGTCATCGATCATCACGTTGTTCAATTTCGTGTCATTGTGCGTGATCCGCTCGGGAATCAAGCCTTCGGCGTTTAGGTCCAAGAGCTTGGAAGCCATATTAACTTTAGACAAGAAGAAATCGATCTCCGGCTTTGCGAGAATCGCACGGTTCGCCGAATCCTCGCCGAGAGCCTTTTGGAAATGCTCGAAGCGTTTGGGGGTGTTGTGGAAATCGGGAATAGTCTCGGTCAAACGACCGCCCGGAAGATCAACTAGGCGTCTCTGAAACTCGCCAAAAGCCTTAGCCGCTTGGAACGCCTGCTCCGCGGATTCCAGGACATCGTAAGTCCTCGCCTTCTCTATCATAACGTAAACACGCCAATATTCTCCTTCGGGATCGACGTGATACGGAAGCCCGTCAATCGTATTGATCACGGTCATCGCCCGTCTGGTCGATTCCGAGCCGGCGTTTTTCGCATGTTGATGGCTGGTAACCCTCACGATATTGTCCATCAAAGCGACAGGATCTTTGAAAATCGAATGGTTTATTCTTTGAAAAATATATCTAACGGGAATTCCACCCTGGTCATACGCCACGACGAACGTGTCGTTTATATGACCGGAACCGTATGGCTCGGAACTGACGTAGTCGCCGTATAGACGAAAAGCCGCTCCGATATCTCTTAATTTCTGAGTCATCTATCTGTACTCCTCCCATTCGGGCTCGGTTTCGAAAATCCAATTGTAATACTCTTTACACGATAGGTTCGCCGCGGCGGCCTCGTCAACAATCACCGTGCATCTCTCATGAAGCTGCAAAGCCGAAGCCGAAACCATAGACGTCACGGGGCCTTCGACGGCCTTCGCCAGTATCTCGGCTTTTTTAGATCCGGTAACTAGCAAAAGAATACGTTTCGCCTCCAAAATCGTTCCAACCCCCATCGTTATCGCCCGTTTCGGCATTGATTCCGGAGGATCGAACAGATGCTTGTTCTGCTCGATGGTCGTCGGAGTCAACGCCTTGTCGCGTGTCCTGGATTTCAAAGCGGAAAGTGGTTCGTTGAAGCCGATATGCCCTGATTCGCCGATTCCAAGCAATTGCAAATCGATTCCTCCATTGACATTGATGCTTTTTTCATACATCTCGCACTCTTTGGCGAGATCCTCGGCCATTCCCAGGGGAAGGTGCGTGTTGCGCAAATCAATGTTCACCTTGTTGAATAAATGTTCATTCATATAGTGACGGTATGATCCTGGATGATCAGGTGGAATACCGATATACTCATCGAGATTGTAAGTGCGGATAAGGGAGAAATCCAACCCATCCCGCTCATGCCTGCGGGCGAGATTGTCATAGAGCGTCTCCATAGTGCAACCGGTCGCCAACCCCAAAACGGAATCCAGATGCCCCCGTACGCGTCCGTCTATTATAGAAGCCGCTAGATCACAGGCCGTCTCCTCGTCTGATCTGATTATAACTTGCATGAAAAAATCACTCCATTGTTTTTTCGTGGTTCGTAATTCGTGATCAGTAAACCGTGAACCGTAATCGTGAAATAAAAACTCTTCGCGCTTCGCCTATCTGGGAATCGCCGAGTCGCACTCGGCCGCCTAACGGCGAACCGCGATTCGTAGTTCGTAATACAATACATCCGCCCGATCAATTCCGCCCGTCGGCTCTGTCAAATCCCCTATCCGCAAAATGCGAAAACTCCCTCATGCCTCACGCCGAAGCTCGCAGAGCGTAGGAGAACACCTCCTCAAAGGCGAAAAAACTCTTTTGGCCCCGAATAACACATTCGCTCCACAAGAGTCTCCGCCACCTCGAACGGAACCTGGCCGCGCTCCACCATAGCTCCGACGACATCCGACAAAACACGCCTGAACATCTCGAAACGCGAACCGTACGAAAACAGTTTCCTGCTGTCTGAAACCATTCCCGCGAAATTCGCGAACAGATCCACGCCGCCTATATATTCGAGCTGACGCCGCATTCCTATCGGATTGTCGCAGAGCCACCAAGCCGAACCGAGGTTGACTTTCGCTCCGAAGGCCCTGGCGATTGTCGCCAAGGTCGCTTGATGCCCCGGCTCCAAACAATATAGCACTACCTTCAATCTATCGTCAAACCGATTCAAAAACGGCACCAAAGGCGTGAGGATGTCGATATTGTGGTCGGACACGTCCCCTCCGACATCCGGGCCAAGAGATTCGAACAGTATTCCGCGAACATCGCGGACGGCCCCCATGTGCAACTGGAAAACCCACCCTTTTTCAGCGTCCATCTCGGCCATTTCGCCAAGAATGAAGCTTTTGAACACCTCGGCATCCGCGGCGGTCGGAAACGCTCCGTCGAAAACCATTTTGAAAACGCGGTCGGCATCCTCGAAGGAAGCGGTCCCGGAATATGGTTTGAGCAAACCGTGATCGCTGGCCCGGCATCCGCGCTGATCAAAGTAATCATGAGAAAAACGGAGAACATCAAGAAGTTCAGTCAAGGAATCAAGAGAGGAATTGAAACGCGCGCCAAGCTCGGAAAGATAGTCTCTCCAACTCGCCGCGTTGATATTCATAGCCTTGTCAGGACGCCAAGTCGGACGAACCAGGGTTTTTCCGGCGGCGGAGTTGACAACATCATGCTCCTCGAGAAGGTCTTTGGGATCGTCCGTCGAACACATAACCTCGACCCCGATCTTTTTCAAAAACGCCAACGGACGCGAGGAATCCTCCGCCAAAGCCCGAGAGGCCTCCTCCCATATCTCCTCCCCCGTATCCGGACCAATCAGAGCGTCTATTCCTAAATAGCGCCTCAAATCAAGATGCATCCATTCATAAACGGGATTGCCGGCCAGCTGTGGAAAAACCTCGGCCATCCTCATCCATTTTTCCTCCGGCGTGGCATCACCAGTGATAAACTTCTCCGGGACTGAACGCTTTCTCAACACCTCCCACACATAGTGGTCGGTGGCGGCGAAAAGGCGCCAGGGATCGGAATAGTTCTCGTTCGCTGCGATTTCCGCGACATTCGCGTGATTGTGCGCGTCCACCACGGGAAGTTCCCTCACAGAGTCAAACAGGCGAATACCAGTCTTACTGCTCAATAGATAGCTCTCTCCAAGAAAACTCATCTTTACTTCTCCGAGGGAACGACGATACCGCGCATGATAATGTTCTGACAAAAGAGGAATATCAGGAATGTCGGAATCGCCGCTATAATCAGCGAAGCGTACATAACAGCTTGACCACTACGTTGCTGCAACTGATAGAGGAAGACCATCAAAGTCCACATTCTCTCGTCCTGACATACAACAAACGCGAACATGAAGTTGGCATACGCCATATTAAAAGCCTGCAACGCGATAACCGCGAGAATCGGCTTGGAGAGACTCATGGCTATCTGCCAAAAAAGCACCCATTCCGAGGCTCCGTCCAACTGAGCGCTCTCGTAAAGTTCCTGTGGCTGCGAGTCAAAGAATCCCTTCAAGAGGAATATAGCGTATCCGTTGGCCATGGTCGGAAGAACCAGAGCGGCGAAAGTGTTGAGCAATCCTAGAGATCTCAACATCAAGAAGTTTGGAATAGCCGTGACCATCGGGGGAAATGCCATGGTGCAAAGCATGAAAAGCAAAAGTTTATATGTGGATGGGAGCTTATATCTACTCATGGCGTAGGCGGCCAACGGGTTGATTATAAGCGCGGAGCAGACAGCTAAGACGCAATACACAACCGTATTGAAAATAGCCCGTCCATGAAATAGAATGTAACTAGCCACCGTCTTGTAGTTTCTAGTTATGAATTCCCATTTAATTTCAGATTTGTGCTTTTGGAAATATGCATACTGGTAGGCGCGTTGAGGCAAGATGGCCGATGCGAAACTTTTGTAGTCGGTTCCTAGCTTCTCATTGCATGCGGCGATAGTTCCAAATTGAGCGATTAGATAATCCTGATATTGAAAATCAATGCATGTCAATCTGATTTTGTCGATTGGCGCCTCATACATCTTCCCGCTAAGCGGATCCTTCCAGCCAACGATAAAGAAATTCCAATCGGCCGCGGCCATACCCTCGAAAATAGGCTTTTGAGGCATGACAACGTCCTCAAACATTTTATAATCAGTACCATATTTCGAATTCAAATTCGATATTCCCCCAACATACTTGGCCTTGAGAAAGGAAGAGAAAAGGGGTTGAGCTGATTTATCCACTCTTATATATTGAATACCCACGACATCCCTCACGAAATGCTCCCAGTCCTTCTGAGAGAGTTTTGATGA
>JAADHT010000156.1 GCA_013151705.1 Kiritimatiellota bacterium
CCATCGTCTTCGAGTATTGGTACGCGGGAATTGCGTTGATTTCCACTTGCCTGGTTTTAAAATCAGGCCCTAGATCACTGTAGTAATTGCCCATCGTCATCTCCTTGTTATTGTGGATTCCACTTGTTGTTCGATTTCCCGCCAAAAATTGACAAACCACTAAGACGCAAAGCCACTGAGGACTTAAATCAAAATATTCCTCGCGCCTTGGTGTCTTCGTGGTTCGCCTCCCTCTTCTCCCCCGTTCGATATTCGAAATTCATCATTCGATATTCCCCTCTCTCTTCTCCCTTGAAAATTGAACATTGAATATTCATTATTGATAATTCCTCCCCCCTTCTTCTCATCGTTCAACAGAATGAGCGGGCGGGGACGCTCCGCTCTACTTTCTCCGCACTCCCGCACTCCAGAACTTCCCCACCCATTCCTCTCAAGCGTTCATCACCTCTATCCCCGTCGCCGCGAATTCCGCGGACGTCAACGGCGGCGCGGATTTCGAGTCGGCGTCCGTAACTATTATGTCGATATCCTCCAGCGAGCCACTTCTGGCAAATGAGGGAACTCCCATTTTCGAAGCGTCCACAAGCAGAACAACCTTGCCGGACCTCCGCATCACCCGCTCTTTCGTGAAGGCCTCGCTCGAATCCGTCGTGGAAATACCCTCCTCGAAGGAGAAACCGATTGTGCCGATAAACGCCTTGTCGATATGCAGTTTGTCTATCGTGTCCGCCGTCATAGGGCCGACGACGGTCCTACTCAACTTGCGGAACTCGCCTCCGACCAAAATCAACTTGTGTTCCGTCTCGAACAGCTCGACCACCGTCATTATCGAATTGGTGACGATCGTCAACCCTTGCCTGGCGCCAAGCAACTTCGCCAATTCGAGAATGGTGCTGCCTCCGTCCAAGTAGATGACGTCATCATCCTCGATGAGGCTCAACGCCGCCTCGGCGATTTTCGATTTGACGTCACGATTGCGAGACAATTTTTCAGTGAACAACGGTTCCGTGTCGGGCGCTCCGGTTCTCACCGCCCCTCCATGGACGCGCCGCACTTTCCCTCGTTTCTCAAGCGATATGAGATCGCGCCGCACCGTCGCTAGTGAAACCCCTATTTCGGTGCTGATCTCCTGAACCAAGGTGCTTCCGGAGCCGAGCAGATCGAGAATCATTCGTTCTCTTTCAACCGAAAGCAGCTTTTTTCCGTCTCCACTCATCGCTCTCTCCCCGCCGCGCATGGCGGCCACGCTCGTTCACGTAACCTCCCGCGACGGCTTCCGCCAACGCTTCTACACCGCGGAAACGCGCTTTCATGAAGCGTCGTGAAGTAATTTGAACGCTTTTGAAGTTTTTTGCAAGCCCTTTCGTGAGAAAATATCGTTTTTTTTCTAGTGATGAGCCGCGGCGTTCGCCACCCTCTCTGTTTTGAATTCAGTGACGTACTATTTGGCGAAAGCCCTTGATTCACGCTCAATTGGAAAACAACTTACTTGTGCCGACAAAAATGTATATTCCTTGTCGTGAGCTTTTCAGGGAGGCCCATCCGAGTCGGGGGAAAAATGAAAAACAGGCAAAGACGGCAATTACTCGAACATCTAATGCGAACAGGCGGTTGGAATGCTGGTGGCTTTCGTTATTATTCTGCGCAACAGGGATTTCAACGCGGCGTTGCGCAGCGGATCGATGGATCGTATGGCCTCGTGCCGGTGGTGTTCAAGAAGTTGTAGCGTTTTCTCTCTGGTTTCCCCAGCGAATATCCTTCCGCGATCACCGCCGAAATCCAAATATTCGAGAATGGTCCGGCGCTCCGAATCCATCGACGCCAGTTCCCAGGCGACGGCGCAAACCACCGAGGAGTGTCTCGAGGGTGTTCCCTCGGCCTCTTCAGTTTCAGGTTTGGACACGAAATCCTCTATGTCGTCTTTGATTTGGTAGGCCACGCCCAAAGCGTCGCTGTATGAGCGCAACGTGGACAACAACACCGCGTCGGCATCCGCACAGATCGCTCCCAAGGCGAGAGCCGTCTCGAAAGCCGGCGATGTTTTCCCCCTGAACACCGCCAGAGTTCGACGGACGCTCAATGGTTGTCCGTGGTTCTTTCGGTCGCTCAACTCCGCCCCCTGTCCCAGGCACAGTTTTTTATGGCAGGCCGCCGCCAAGGAAAGCATTGAGAGCGTTTTCGTCGGAGGACATCCCGAGTTGGCGATTAGCTCGTACCCAAGTCCGATCAAATAATCTCCGACGTTCAGCGCCACTGGAACGCCCCGCAGTGAATGGAGAGTGGATTCGCCGTATCTGAAATCGTCCCCGTCCTCGATGTCGTCGTGTATCAACGAGGCTTTATGAAAGCATTCGACGGCCACGGCCGTTTTCAACAGTTCTTCGGGGAATTCGCCGGATGTACCCGTCAGGGCCGAATAGACGGCGGTGGTGAAAAACGGACGCCAGCGTTTTCCGGCCTTCGACAGCCAGTCCAAGGCCAGGGATTCGGTGGTTTCCGGATCGGTGGGGTTAATTCCCAAAATGGAGGTTAAAACGTTCGGAGTGAACCATTCGGACACTAGCCGGGAGAGTTCGTCGATATCGATGGTGGATGAGACCGAGTCGGTTGACCGCAGTCTGATTGCCGATACGACGGATGGGACATCCACCGTAGTGCCGTTGCACCCGTCGTTGTCCAGCGGGATGGCGATGCCCGGCACCGCCCCGGCGGCCATATGGGGGAAGGCCCGTTCCAACGCGTTGACGCAACTGACTCCGACGACGGCATCTATTTTGCCGCTTTCGATGAGTTTGGTGACCACGCTTGTCCCCTCGGCGACCAACACAACGTAACCCAAACTTTCAGCCAGATTCTGAAGTCCGCCTATCGGGCACGCTCCGCATCGTTCGCAGACAAGCCCTATCCCATCCATTTCAGCTTCGCAACTGGCCGAGTTTCTCAAGCATTGCGGCAGCATGAGGATTCTGCGTTCGTACGGCACGGAGGCGACGATATCGCTCCAGAGGGCGTTGTTAAGAAGGATGGCGGCCAGCGCGGCGTCCACTGGAGGATTTGTTTTCGAGCGAATCTCGTTGGCGTGTCGTTTGAGCTCGGAAAAGGAGAGCGGAGGAACCAGACCCTTTTCGTTGATGAACTCCTTCAATTTTTCAGTCTGTATCTCGTTTTCCATTTTTTTCATAGATCAAATAGATTCCTATGCGTTTTTTTTCCGCGAAATTCGCGGAGACGAACCGTTTGAGCAACGGGAAATCATTGAGGCGTTCACCGGTTGTGAACCATGAAAACTCTTCAAGCACCACCGTGTCTATTTTATTTTTTTTCAGAGAGGCCACTATCCACTCGTCAAGCCGCTTGTCGTATTCCATGGGATACGTCAACCCCTTGTGGAACCAGAGAAGGGGCTGGGGCGAAGAAGTTCCTACGAAACCGTAGAGCGCGGTAAAGTCGGGAAAGACGAAAAATCCGGACTTCCTGGCGACAAGATATCTCGTCAAACGCTCGACGTCCTCTTTGAAGGTAACCACTAATCGACCATCCTCCGTGATACCCGCGGGTGTTTGATCGCACCAGAGAAGCGGACGGGCGTTCGGGAGCCCCGAGAGCGGCTCGAATTTCGCCGGACTTGGAAAATCATTAGCTTGTCTATTCCAAGCCGATAGCGCTCCGACAACAACAAGAAACGACACTACCGCCGCGCCTACTCCTTTCAAGATCCGTTCCACCGTTTTCCCGCTTCCATCCGCCAAACGTTTGACGTTCGGATATCCGAATCCAATGATAAGTGGAAGAAAAGCCCAGGAATTGACTGGATTGTTGTTTGTGGTTTTGATCATCAGATACGAATATGTGATTAGAAAGAGGGTGCAGGTCGCGAGAAAAGGGTGGTTGTCTCCGCGGCGCTCCGCCCAACCTTTCCTCGCTGTCGAAAAAAGAACGGCGCAAGCTGAAATGGAAAGCCCCAAATTCGTGAATATTATCACAGCGTTGAGGCGTATTTCCGAATTCCCTCCCGCGGAGCCTCCAAATCGCCGCAGCCCCTCGCCGATCGGGATGGCGAGAAAATACTGAACGAAAAGCCGCCAGTCCGAAAACAACAGCAACCAAGCCGCGAATATCGCGACAACCGCGGCTACGCCGCCCCAAAGCGAATGCAGTCGCCCGATTTTCGGCGACGGGGGAGCGAAGGCGACGGCAAGAAACAGCAGCGGAAGAAAGAAAACCGCGAAATTCTGTTTTGACAGGAAAGCC
>JAADHT010000096.1 GCA_013151705.1 Kiritimatiellota bacterium
ATCCTCCTTGTTCATCGACGACCAGGGGCAGGTTTTGAAATTGGCGAATCTGCGTTCCGGCGCCAGCGTGGCGAATTCCTCCTATCGCCTAGCCGAGCCTGGCGAGACGCTTAAAGTTTTAAGCGAATCCAACGGGTGGACGAAAGTCGCGGCGCCTAAAAACCTGACGGCTTGGGTGAGCGCTAAATTCATTTATCTGACACCAGAGAACGCCGCGAAACTCGCGAACAAGCCGAATGCGAAAAAAAGCCGGAGATTCGAAAAAAGGTTGAAAGCGCGGGTGGAAAACGGAAGGGACGGAATGTTCTGCCATTTCTTGATTCGAAAGGAAAAATCGTAACCCACGAGGGAATGTTGCTTCCATTGCGCAAAGGCGCTTCGTATGTGACTCATGCGGTGGCGGCTAAAACGAACGGCGACTATTTTCCATTTTGTTACGTTCATTCCGACATTTTCAATTTGAAACTTTGGGAGAACAGGAAGGTCAGAGTCACTGGAACACAACGATGGGTGAAAGGATGGCAGCGTCCCGTGGTGGAGATAACCAAAATGACACCCGCCAATTGAGTTGAAGTTTTTAATGTCGCGCGCAATAAAAATGCCGGTCTCACGTTGAATGCCGGAGTCCTTTGTGATTGTTTTTAACCGTTGATTGTGGTTTGATGGTTTATTTTACAAGGAGGTTTGATATGAGGAAGACGACTCTACTCGGATGTTTATCGCTATGTGTGGTGGTCTTGTTCGCCTTGGGGTTCAACGCCAGCCAATACAAACAAATCACGAAAGAGCTACTGAAGGCGCAGCCGGAAAAATACAAGAACAAGAAGATCTACTTCGAGACCAAGTATCTAGGCTATGCCACCACGTTTCCTCCATACATGGAGAGATCTGGTATAAAAGCCGGAAAATATTTTTACATCAGAGCGCAACCGCAAAATTTTCCCGTGGTGGCCAACAAAAAATCATTCAGCGATCTCATCTTGAGTATGAAAAAACGCAGTTCCGTGAAAATATATGGGAAAGTGAAAAAGTTTCCTATTTCACCAGGATGGTCCCGGTTTCCTCATTATTACTTGGTGGTCGCCGATATTCAAGTGACCAAGGAACCGACAAAAGAAGATGAAGGCGATTCCGACGACAACAAACTTCCGAAATGGAAACGGCGCGCGTTGAGAAAAATACGTAATATGTAGTGGAGCGACAAGGGGATGAAAACAATGGTTTCCACGAAGAATATGAATAGTTTGGAGAAAATGAAGTCCCGCAGAAAAACCGCCTTAGTGGTTACTGTATGCGTTTTGGTTTCATTGTTGCTCTACGGCGTTTTGAGGCCCGATCCGGAGGAGCGGGAGATCAGCAGAATCAAAGGAATGATTCTCGACCGCAAACCGGGTCGCATGTCGCAAGAGGACCGCGATTCCATTCGGAAATTGATGGAGAAGTTGAGTCCTGAAACAAGGCAGCGACTAGCGACGGAGGTTATGAGAGGAATGCTTGATCAGTTCAGGAAGAAAACCGCCGGATTGACCATGGAGGAGAAGAGGAAGAAAGTGGATGAGGCCGTACGTAAAATGCGCGCGAGGTTTGTTAAAATGTCCGATGAGCGACGAGACAAGTTGCTTGAGCGAATGGATTCCCCTGAAGCGACGAAAAGAATGAAAACGGCTTTGGGATTCTACTATTCCGATTTTTCTCCCGAGGAGAGAAAGCTTATGGACCCCGTTGTGCAGGAGTGGTCGATCGAAATGAGCGTGTTGCAAAAAAGGGCGCGGAAACGCTAATCGGAGCAGACATAATCATAAAGTTCCGGGGCGGCGGTAAGCCGTCCCTGGAAGCGATATTGTTCTTCCAATTTTTAATTTTGAATCTGAACGTCGAACACGCCTATGGCTGGTTGAATATTCAACGTTCGTTTCCTTTCGGAAAGCATAAGGTTTATATGTCATCATGAACAAAATGTTTTCAAAAAATGGCAACGATGCCTGGAACAGTGTGTTCAAGCGTCGTCGCGCGGGAACTAGGAATTCAAAAACGCGGGGCTGTTTTCAAGGTTCGGGTAAAAAGTTCACTCTTGTCGAATTGCTTGCTTGCCAAGGCATAGCTCGAAGAGCGACGCGTTCCACAGCGTTTACGCTGATAGAACTTCTGGTGGTCATCGGCATAATAGGATTGTTGTCAGCTTTGGCTTTTCCTGTTCTCAACAAAGTCCGGGGAAACGCCAAGAAGGCATCGTGTCTGAACAATCTCCATCAAATCGGCATAGCCATAAATTCGTATGTGAACCACTACGACGGTCATTTGCCCATATGCGTCAGAGTCCCAAACGACCCGACGGACTCTTACTCTATCACCAACGTTCTCCCACTGAAGGGAAAAGTCTACGAATGTCCCGCCGATATCAACAAAAAATACGATGGAAAGACTTTCGCGGCGAGATACGGCACAAGCTACGAATGGAACACATGGCTCAACGCCAGGTTCATAGACAAGTCCAAGATAATAATGGGCACCATCGAGATAAACACCCCCTTGCTAGGTGATGCCGAGTCTTTTCATGGCAAGCTCGGGAAAAACTATCTTTATCCCGACGGTAAAGCCAAAGCCGCTTTGGATGATTTGATTCAATAAAAAAAACCTTTTTGGGAAGTTTTTTTCTATCTTGAAAGATTCGAGAGGAAAGAGTCGGGAAAAGGCTTGGGAGGGGTGAATGAGTGAATACGCTATACAAGTTGAAGGCCTTACGAAACACTATGGAAAAATTAAGGCCGTCACGGATTTGGATTTGAACGTGAGAACCGGAGTCGTTCATGGTTTTCTAGGGCCCAACGGAGCGGGAAAGACAACTGTGATAAAATCTCTTTTGGGCTTGGTGACTCCCAACGCCGGTTCAGTTTCGATTTTCGGACGGGATTTGTTTTCCAACCGTTCGGAAATCATGAAAAAGGTGGGAGCCGTGGTCGAAGCGCCGGTGCTTTTTGAGGATTTCACCGCATACGAGAACCTTTTTTATCTTTCACGATTTTCAGATATCCACGGCGATAGAATCTCCAAATCCCTCATTGCTGAAACCCTCGAAACTGTTGGCCTTTCCGACGTGGCCGACAGAAAAGTGAGAACCTTTTCTTATGGGATGAAGCAACGCTTGGGAATAGCTCAAGCGTTGCTGCCGGAAAACGAATTGATTTTTTTGGACGAACCCACCAACGGTCTCGATCCGCACGGCATAGTCGGTGTGCGCCGTTTGATAAAAAGAATAAGTTCCGAACTCAATGTGACGGTTTTTCTATCAAGCCACCTGCTGTCTGAAGTCGAACAGGTGTGCGATTACGTGACGATCATAGATTACGGTTTGAAAATACGCGAATCTAAAACATCCGATCTCATGGCGGAACGGAATCTGATAGAGCTTGTCACCACCACCTCTTCGACGTTCGAAAAGTTCGCCGGCGAGCGGGAAATAAAAGTTTCATCGAGCGACGAGCTGGAAGACGGGAGATGGCGTTTCATAGTTGAAGGAGTCGAATCGGACATCCCCGGATTAGCGTCGGAGCTTGTCGCGGAAAAAATAGCCATACTGCGCATCGGAAAACATCAAAACACATTGGAGGAGATTTTTGTCGAACTTACGGGAAAAAATCCAGGGAATACTGCTGCTGACAGATTTTGAGCTCCGGAAAATGGTGAGGCGCAAGTTGCTACATGCCGGCCTCGCGGTTTCGTTGATGCTTACATTTCTGGCCGCGGCGGGGATATATCACAAAACATCACGCCAGCCGGGCCGAAAGATGGCTTCCAGGCTCATCTCCGAGCTTATAAACGGTATAACCTTCTCGGAAACCGTTTTGTTGCCTAGCATATATATGATTCTTCCCATGGTACTTGGCATTTTCGCGGCGGCCGCTTTCGCGGGCGAGTTTCAAAAGGGCCATTTGCGGGCGGTGGCGATAAGACCGATTTCCAGGTGGCAGATATTCATTGGCAAGTTCATTTCACTTTCCGTATATTCCTTCCATCTATTCCTATTTGCTGCTTGCTATTATGATGGTGGTCAGCTATGGAGTCGGGTCTTTTATGTTCGGTCTTTCCGGCGATGTCATCGTTTTTGGACCCGCTTTTTTGGGGAAAGGAGCCAAAGTCTATATTTTGCCCGAGTCCGTCGCTTGGCAACGACTGTTCCTCTCTTATTTTTTCGCTGGATATTCGCTTATATCGCTGACAGCCATGTTCATGATGTTTTCGGCTATATTTAAAAAACCGGCGATCGCCACCGTCCTGCCTTTGGGAATATACTACACCAGCTACATACTCGACGCTCTTCCGTTTATGGACAGCTTGCACCGCTTTCTACCGACTAGATATCTCATGATCTGGAAATACGTGATGGCGGAGAATATTCGATGGAGCGATATTTCACATGACGGTATGTTTTTGTTCGCGTATACCGCCGCCTATCTTATCATCGGAGGAATAGTTTTCTCTTCATCGGACTTGTGATTTGGCATGCCTCAATTTTCTGCATTCAGGACACATGAATCCGGAAAGACCGTAGATTGACGCGGTCTCCTCGATTTTGGCTATCTTCACGAACTCGCCCTCTTCAAGCTGAATTCCGTTGGGAGTGTTGTCCGCCACTAAAATGCCGGGGCCTCTCGTTAAACGAATCTCCACCACGCTTTCTTCCGGCAGCACCAAGTGATTGGTGGCCTCCGTGCTGTTGCTGAACGCCAAACCGATTCCGATTTTAAATATGCTATGGGTTATGCTTCGGTAATAGGCTGTGCTTCCATGCACAGTGGAGACCCCGACGCCATCACCTATTATTTCGTGGCCATACGGGATTCCGTCGATAAGCACGATATATCTGAGCGCTCCGACGCGGTCGACATTGTGAATGAACACATCGTTGATGCCTTTGAGCGTTTTTCCCCCAATAACCCCCCCCAGTTTCATCAATCGCGTCTCCTTCAGTTTTCCGGACATATAATCGTCGAAACGCCGTTCAATGGAAACGTGTTCCGGGCAAAGCGGCGCTGTTCGTGTGTCTCTGAATGGAAGTTTAGGGATGCCGGGGAAATCGCGTTCGGCGCCAAGCAAGGCTCCGTCACCACCATGCGTGAGAACGATATCCGGTGAATCATCCACCAATTGGACATCGTCGAATTTCAAAATCGACTTTTTCACAACATCGACGCAACGTCCTGTGAAAAGCACTTTCATATTATTCCTATTACGTTTGTTTGCGATATTTTCCCCAAGCTAGACCCTTTTCGAATAGGGTCAAGCTAGTACTGCGTATAACTTAAAACTTCGCTTTGACAAGAAGCATTTCGGGAATTCAGGTTTCGCCGCGGACGACGCTGATCACCGCGGATAAAAAACAAATTCCAATACCATTAAATTACGCTTGATAACCGTTTTTACAACTTTGAATCCAAAGCACTCAATGAAAAATCGACATTTTTTAGAAAAAAATGCTAATTCAAGTGTAAAGCCTGAAAATATGGTATATAATTATCCATAGTGGCGTAATCGTCGATGCCGCTTTCATAGTGGAAAGTCAACAAGATTTACTTTTCAAAACGGGGTTTGTTTTTGATTCCATGTGCGTAATCAGGACTTTCAGAGGGGAAAAATGCGATTCCAGTGTCCATATTGCAGAGGAGTCATCGCGGCTCCAAATTCAGATATGGGAACCGACTGCCGTTGCGGGCACTGCGGTGACGTGGTTTCCGTTCCTTTGTCACGCGTGGCGACAGGTTCCGTCATCGCCGATTTTCTGATTCTTGAAGAATTGGGTCGAGGAGGCATGGGAATAGTCTACCTGGCGCATCAGATAACTTTGGACAGACCCGCCGCGTTGAAAATCCTGGCCGAGCACTACGCCACAGATCCGGCATTCGTGGTTGATTTCATCAAGGAGGCCCGCGCCGCCGCCAAATTGAACCATCCGCACATCGTTCAAGCCTACGCTGTGGGCGAGGACGAGGGTGTTTATTTTTTCGCCATGGAGCATATTGACGGCGAAACGATGAAGGATTTTATGAAGAGGGAGGGCGTGGTTCCGGTCGAGTTCGCTTTGGAGGTCATCCAGCAGATAGCGGAAGCCCTCGACTA
Organism: Kiritimatiellota bacterium; assembly: GCA_013151705.1. Lineage (GTDB taxonomy): Bacteria > Verrucomicrobiota > Lentisphaeria > Victivallales > JAADHT01 > JAADHT01. Next base: position 6,115 of record JAADHT010000096.1, read on the forward strand.
TGCTTGGAAAGAGCAGCGCCTGATACACCGCGACATCAAACCCGACAATATAATGCTCACCAAAAAGAACCGCGCGAAACTCGCGGATTTGGGTTTGGCCAGAGTCGCGGGCGATAATGACGATGCGGATTCGGACGAGGTGATGGGCACTCCCCAGTATATCAGTCCGGAACATCTCACAGGCGCCGAAATGGACGTGCGAAGCGATATATACAGCTTGGGCGCCACCTTATTTCATTTCATAACAGGGCGTTTCGCTTTCGAGGGACGAACAGCCACCGACATAGCGCGCAAACACCTTGAGGAGCAGTTGATATCACCTAAAGACATCAATCCGAATATTCCTGATTCCGTCGTGCGTATAATTTTCAAAATGATGGCTAAAGACGCGAGTGAGAGGTATCAAAGCGCGGAGGCTTTGGTTGAGGACATCAGACTCGCCCGCAGAGGAAAAGCTCCGCTGGCCTCAACCGGCACCGGCAAACAGACCAAACATTTTTCGGTAAAGAAAGGTTCCGGCAAGACATTGGTGATGAAAGCCGCTGGAACCGGCCAGTTCGCGGCGGTTGGAACCTCCAGCGGGCGCATCTCAACGACAACGACATCGAGATTGAAAAAAAGCAAGCTTTCCTCTACCGCTTCAGACGCGACGGTTGACACCGAGCTTATAAAACTGGAGAAGGAACGCAACGCGAAAACCCGTTTGATTATGTTGGTGGTCGGGTGTCTTTGCGTTATTATAGCCGCCGTCGGCTATTTCGTATGGGCCAATGTTTGGAAGAAAACTTCCGCCGCGCCAACTAAACCTTCCAAAACCGTTACAAAAACGACGGCATCCAACGCTGCCACATCCCAAAAGCCTTCGACCATCGCTCCCAAAAAACGGATTGAGCCCAAAAACACAAAATACACCGCGGAAGCCGACAAATTGTTGGTTTTCGCTAAAAACAATGTGGATTCTCCCGCGAACATACTTGTGAAATTCGATGAATTTTTCGCCGAGCATCAAGTGGCTGAATATAAATGTGACAAGCTCGCATTGTGGAATTTATTGAAAATTTATGTGCCAATAGACGAAAAAAGAGTTCGCGGATCACGTTCCAAATACCACGAGAGATATTTGTTTGCGAAAAAGAGACGCAAACAGGGTGTTGCGAGGGCGCGCGAGGAAGAGCTGAAGCGGAAACGGTTCGAGGAACGCAAGGTGCGGCAGAAGCGACTTGAGGAGGAACGCAAGCGACAAGAGGAACAAAAGCTGGCCGATTACGTCGCGGATCAAGCGTCTCGTAAAGATCAAATGAGATATCGCTCGCTTTTCTATTCAATGACAGGAAACTACAAAGAAGCGAAATCAGCTTTCGATCAAGCGATAAAAGAACTTACCAGAGTCATTCCTCTTTATAAGGAAAGCGCGAAAGAGTTGGTTGCTTGGGGACAACGCATGCGCGCTCATATAGACTCGGCTGAAAAAATGGCCGCCGCGTTGAAAAATCCAGGCACCAAACTGAATGGGGTTCAAATAGAAGTCAAGCACAAACTTGGGATATTGATAAATTTGAGGAACGGCAAAGCCACTATGAAAACGTATACCGGCAAAAAGCTGACCGTTCCGGTATCCGCATTGGCTTTCAAAGACTTCAAGAAAATATTGAAAAAAGCTGAATCGACTTTCGATCTTGGGTCGGGAACAGTTTTTCATTATCTTTTCGCCAAGGGTTCTTTTATGCATGCGGCCAGATTCCTTCCCGCTGATTGGAGAGACGAATTCAAAGCGTCATTGTTGATCTATATCAAAAAGAAATTGCGGGAGATCGACGACCTGTCGGACGACAAACTCAAAAGACGTCGAATCAGCGAGTTGTTCAAAAGATGCGGCAAAAACAATGTGCGAGCGGCGAAAAAAGCGATGGAAGAGAGTGATGGAGAAGCCGAATAGCCTCTAGTACTGCGTATAACTTAAAACTTCGCTTTGATTGCGAATCTCATGGATGCCAAGTTGTTTCGGAGTCAAAGGCTGCTACCGCGGTA
>JAADHT010000003.1 GCA_013151705.1 Kiritimatiellota bacterium
CCCGAAGGGTTGACGCGGTCGAACGCCGTCTTCAGCCTGTGATTTGAAGATGAAGATCGCCGAGGGTATTCATCTTCAAATCGCGGGCCAAATCCGGCGCTCGTCCGCGTCAGCATGGCTGTGATACCTTTTCGAATAGGGTCTAACGAGACAATATTTGAGATGTCCGTCCCACGACCGTCAAGTGAAAAATTCATCTTTTGGTTATGCGCCAAATGAAAATCGCTCCGCCGAGTTGATACATAATATTGGGAATCCACAACAGCAGTTGCGGGTGGAGATTCGCGCGGGTGTCGAAGGCTTGGATTATCATTATGGAGATGAAATAGATTCCCGCCAAGACCACGCCTATGATCAATCCAACCGACGTTTCCCTCCTGGAAGTTCTGATAGCCAACGGAATACCCAAGAGAAGAAAGGCCAAAGGAGCCAGGCCGAAGGCTATTCTCCGGTTCAGCTCCACATCCAACCGGGTGGTGTCCATACCGCGTTTGCGCTGCATTATTGTTTTTCCGAACAGCTCCTTGATGGTCAGAAATTTCGTGCGTTTGCCGATTTTTATCTCGTTGAATTTGCGGCCGTAGTCGAGAATTAGCTGAAACTTCTCGCTGAACGTCCGATCAGGTCGTTTTTTCGTGATTGAGTATTGCACTACCGAGGCTTTGAAAAGTTCTATGATGAGGAATTGCTTTTGCCTGTCGACCACAATTTGTCCTTTAGTTAGCGGCGGTTATGTCTTTTTTCAGATAATCTTTGTCTGTTTTCCTGTCTTTGCCGAACTGGAATATCTGAATGTCCCTAATGCCGTTTTTCCCCTCTCTGTCTCCGATGTATATACTGTTTCCCTGATAGTCTATCGGGGTGCCTGGCTCTATGATTGAAAGCGGCCTGTTGACTCCTATGGTACGAAAGAGCATTCTTCCCCTGCCAGCGAAATACGGGCCTATCTCCAGTTGCAGAGCGAGACAAACGCATGTGAGCAAAAAAGTCAGAAGAATAAGTGGCGATATGATTTGGAGGACTGATATTCCACAAGCCCGCATAGCGGTGATTTCGTTGTCGGCCGACATCCTTCCGAAGACCAACATCGTCGCCACGAAAATTCCAACCGGGATGGCCAGAGAAAGAGCGAAAGGCATATAAAACAATAGAGAGAGAAAGGCGTCCGATATGGGGATCCCGCGGGAGATGGCTCCAAATATCTTGAGCACGTTGGCTCCCATTATTCCGAAAGTGACGATCATTATCGACATGAGAAGAACCAACACGAAATCTTTCGTTATGTAGATATTCAAAATTTTCATCAAAAATTTCCGTATTCGCCGGATGAAAACGAACTGACTCGAATATATTCACATACTNNNTCATAGCGGCCGAATTCCAAAAGTCCATCGCTTTAGCGTAGCTGTGAGACTTCTTCAAACAGGCTCTAATCTATCATCCGGCGGGAATATGACAAGCTCCCCTCGGCGTTTATCCTTGAAAATTTGTCGAGTCTTTTATTTCGAGTCGTAAACTCTTGAGTCCAACATTAATTACAACTAAATCGCAAAAAAAACACTATATATTGTTGTTTTGCGCTTGCACTCCACAACAACGAGTGGTATTGTACTCAACCTTGCAATAGCAATAGTTAGTTGAAATAAGGGAGGGGGAGTAAAACCAGGATCAATGAAAATGTCCGATAAGACCATCTGCTCACAAATTCGCAAACGCGATGGAAGGGTTGTCGAATTCGAGCCGGAACGCATTAGACTAGCCGCTGAAAAAGCCTTGAAGGCTTCCGGCATGGATAATGAAAAGCTCTCAAGAACCATTCTGAACGATGTTTTGGCGGCGCTCAGGAAAAACGAGTTCGAGGATGACACGCCGGACATAGAATTCGTTCAGGACATGGTGGAGCACGCGTTCATACGGCGCGGCCTCTCTAAAACCGCGAAACAGTTTATCCTGTACCGCGAGCAACACAAAAAAATCCGCGACGGCAAGAAGATAATGATGGACGTTCACGATTTGGTGGCGTCCTACATAGACCTGCACGATTGGCGGGTGAACGAAAATTCGAACGCCGGATATTCCTATCCCAGTCTTTTGAATCACGTCAGCGGGTCCGTCATCGCTAATTACACTCTTAGCAACATATATCCGGAAGAGGTCGCGGAGTCCCACAAAACGGGTGATTTCCACTTGCATGATCTCTCTTGCGGCATAGTCGGGTACTGTGCGGGCTGGAGTTTGCGTCAACTGCTATCCGAAGGTTTTCATGGGTGCGAGGGACGCGCTAGTGCCGGGCCGGCGCGTCATTTCGACACGGCGCTCGGGCAAATAGTGAATTTCATGTGCACGTTGCAGACGGAATGGGCCGGAGCCCAGGCGTTCAGCTCGTTCGACACGCTGCTGGCTCCTTTCGTCAGGGAGGACGCATTAGACTACAAGCAGATTAAACAGAACATCCAGCAATTCGTTTTCGGATTGAACATCGCCAGCAGATGGGGGCAGACTCCTTTCACCAATCTGACTTTCGACTGGGTGGTGCCCGAGGATCTGCGCGAAACTCCGGTGGTGATAGGCGGAAAGGTTATCGACGGGAAATTCTACGAAGACTATCAGGAGGAGATGGACCTGATCAACAAGGCGTTTCTCGATGTGATGAGTGCCGGAGACAGCGACGGCCGTGTATTCACGTTCCCCATTCCCACCTACAACATAACCGAGGATTTCAATTGGGAGAGCGACAACGCCAAGTTGCTTTTCGATGTCACCGGCAAATATGGTCTTCCCTACTTTCAAAATTTCATAACAAGCGATTTGAATCCAGGCGACGTGAGAAGTATGTGTTGCAGGCTTCAAATGGACATCCGCGAACTTCGCAACAAAACGGGCGGTTTGTTCGGAGCCGGCGAACAAACGGGATCCATTGGCGTGGTCACGATAAACATGCCGCGTCTAGGCTACATATCCAAAACGGAGAACGAGTTTTTGTCGCGTCTGGGAGCCTTGATGGATTTGGCCCGCGACTCTCTGGAGATAAAACGAAAAGTGGTTCAGCGTCATTTGGATGGAGACCTGCTGCCCTACACGAAAATATATCTCGGCACGCTTAAAAACCATTTCAGCACCATAGGGTTGGTGGGAATGAACGAGGCTTGCCTGAACTTCCTCGGTTGTTGCATAGCGGACGACGAGGGAATGGAATTCTCGCTGAGGGTGCTTGACTACATGCGCGACAGAATAGCCACCTATCAAGAGGAAACCGGGCACATATACAATCTCGAGGCTACCCCAGCCGAGGGAACCAGCTACAGATTGGCGCGGTTGGACAGAAAAGTGCATCCGGAGATAATCTGCGCGGGGGATACGGAGCCGTACTACACAAACTCGTCGTGGTTGCCCGTCGGGTTCACGGACGATCTTTTCGAGGCGTTGGATTTACAGGAACCGCTCCAGTCAAAGTACACGGGCGGAACGGTGTTCCATTCTTTTCTCGGAGAGAGGATCAACGATCCGGAGCAAATAGCCGCGCTGGTCAGGAAAATAGCGGAACGATACAAATTGCCCTATTTCACAATATCGCCGACATTCAGCATCTGTCCCGTTCATGGGTACATACCAGGCGAGCATGAGCAATGTCCGTACGATGCCGACAAACCCATAACGAGCGAGCGGTTGAAGGTGCTTTCGGCGTAGCGCGAATATTGAAGATTAGAGAGCCAGTTGAAAAAGCGTCCGATGCCATACGCCACCCTTGACATTGGATCTGTGTGCCTTTCCTGTCCACTAGGAGAGGATTTAGACGAGAAAAACAAAGGAGAGAGACAATGGCTAAATGCGGGATGAGGACGGAGATCTACAGTAGGGTGTGCGGTTACCATCGTCCAGTCGGAAATTGGAACAAGGGAAAAAAGGAGGAGTTCCGCGACAGGAAATTGTATGACCCAAAAACCGGACGCGGGGAAAAGAAAGTAGCGTGAACGCATGCGCGTGAAACGTATCCGGATACAGTACGGGACGCGCTTGAAAAACCCTGTTTGAAGAATCGTCGCTGATGATGACGTTTCTTTCAAGCGGGGTTTCGTTTTTTACAGGAAATTTTCAAGTTGGAAGATACAACCATATTGAAGATGCCCGACGGAGGCGCCTACAACGCCGAGACGGTCCCGGGACGGTTTCCCGTGGAACCGCTCAACGCGGTAACAAACGCTCTGTTTCTGGTGTTGGTGGTGTATTGGCTCCGCAAAACGAGTTTCAATCTTCCAAAACATCCGTTGATCACGCTTTTACTGCCTGTTTTGCTGATCGCGACCATTGGTGGAGTCGGCCATCATTTGTTTCGAAACGACCGGATATGGCATGATGTGGATATGCTCGGCATTTTCTTCGCGGTCACATTCACTTGCGTTTTCTTTTGGTATCGCGTCTCTCGAAGCTGGATTTTATCATTTTGCCTGACGCTGGTCTATCCTTTGGCGATGAGAGCGGTTTTATTCAACGCCGCGGTTACCGACCGCGTTTCAGTGTTCCTTGTCTTCACGGCGATGGCGCTTTGGGTGTTTGTCCCCGCCGTCATCCACTGTTGGAACAACAATCTCTCGCATATCGGATATTTGGGAGCGGCCGCTTTCGTTTTCACGCTGGCGATGGCTTGTCGGCAAGTGGATATCGACACCAAAGAGTTTTTCGCGGCAGGCACGCACTTTTGCTGGCATATACTGGGAGTGGTGGCTACGCACCTTCTGATGACATACGTTTACCTTACTGATTCAGAAATATATGCCTCTCGGCAATCGAGGCGAGCAAATCGAGCGTGATTGGTTTGGGAACATGGTCGTCCATACCGGAGGCCAGGCAATTTTCGCGGTCGCCTCTCGCCGCGTACGCGGTCATTGCGATGATTGGAACCCTGCGATCCTTACCCGATTCCTTTTCGAATTCGCGTATGGCCTCGGCCGCTTCGAAGCCATTCATAACTGGCATTTCGCAGTCCAGCAACACTATGTCATACTCTTTCTCGCGAAATTTGTCGAATGCTATCTTCCCGTTGTCGGCCGTATCTATGGCACCGCCAAGTTTGGAGAGAAACGCCACCGCCAGGCTTTGATTGATCGGATCGTCCTCGGCCAACAACACGCTTATTCCATTGAATGTTTGTTTAAACTGTTCTGATTTGGAGGGTTTTCCCGTCAGTCGCTCTTTGGCGATCTCCGTTATCCGCGACTCAGGAGTTTCTTGGAAAGGTATGCCCAAAACGATTTTCCCCGAATCTTCGTCGGTTGTGGGTAACAGCTGAAACTCGCCACCCATTTTTTCGATAATGCGCTGGCATACGGCGAGTTCGAGTTTTGTTCTCCGATCTTTGGAGCTCAATTCAGATTCGGCGAAATCGAAAGATGAGAAAATCAGGGTTTTTGATAAATCCACGCTGGTGCTGGAAACCTCAATTCGAGTCAGAGCCGTCTGTTCATCCGTCCGGGAGGAGGATATGTCGAGTACGACGGTTCCCTTGTCCGTCTCTCGTATGGCGCATTCCAAAATTTTCGCTAGAACCTGTTGCAAAGTGGGC
>JAADHT010000290.1 GCA_013151705.1 Kiritimatiellota bacterium
GGTCGGTTCGGTTCGATTCAATGTTTTTTCCGCACACTGATTTTATTCATCGAGTTTGCCCGGCTGGAGATGCAGGGGGAGGGGGGCTGGTTGCTCTGGCTCGCTTTCTATATCGACGAAAAAGCGTTCCGCGGAGGAGCGTTCCAGCGCGTGCATGACCTCTAGGACGTGGAACGCCAAGTCGCCGCTGGCTCTCGCCGGGGTGTTGGTTTTTATGGCGCGCGCCATATCCGCGACGCCGATGCTGCGCATCTGCTCGTCATAGCCGTGGGACAGCGGCGCCTCCATCCATTCCCCGCCTTTCATTGAGAGGTTGACTGGACCGCTGAATGTGTTCGGGTCCGGTACTTGCAGCGTTCCTGTCTCTCCGTAGAGCTCAATGGGTTTGTGCGAGTGTTTCTTCACGTCGAAACTCATAACAAGCGTTATGACGGCTCCGTTTTTGAACAACAGATTACCTGTGACATGCGTGTTGACCTCCACCGGGTAAATCTCGCCGTAGCGGTCGTCGCACGTTCTGATCCGTTCGGAGAATCCCTTTTTTCCGGCCGCGCAGACGCTTCCCACCGGGCCCAGCAGATTGACTAAAGCGGTGATGTAGTACGGGCCCATGTCGAACAACGGCCCGCCGCCTTTCAAATAGTAGAATCCCGGGTTTGAATGCCAGTTTTCGACACCGGCGCTCATCATGAAAGCAGTGCCTGAAAGCACATTGCCGATCCAGCCGTCGTCGAGAATTTTTCGACAGGTCTGGTTTCCGGCTCCCAGAAATGTGTCGGGCGCGCAGCCGACTCGCAATCCTTTTTCCTTCGCCAGCTCCAAGACTTCCCTGCCATCCTCGAGGTCCACGGCGAACGGCTTCTCGCAATAGGCATGTTTGCCGGCGTTTAGTATTTGTTTGTTTACTTGAGCGTGCGCCGCGGGGATGGTGAGATTCAATACGATCTCGATTTCCGGATCGGCCAGCAACTCATCCACCGCCATAGGCAGCAGACCGTATTCCTCGGCTTTCGCTTTGGCGGCTTCCATATTTAAATCCGCGCATTTCACGATGTCTATGTCCAGCAGGTTTTGCGATGCCGTCAGATAAGCCTTGCTTATCATCCCGCATCCGATAATCCCGACTTTCAACGCTTCTTCAGGCTTATTCACGATTTCTCCTTTATTTGTATTTTGCCTTCAACGATTTTTCGGAGGCGGCCGATTTGACCGCCAAATCCAATATGTGAATGGGTCTTCTCGCCCATTCTCCGCTGATCACCAGTTTTTCGCCTTTCACCAGATGATCCGCTAGATTCTGGTATAAACGCCATCCCTCCGAATCCGGATTTTTCCCTTTGAACGTTTTCACACCCTTTTTCATCGGAGTGATTATTTTATATTCGGCGTGGTCAAAGATATAACTGCCTTTCGTTCCGGTTATCTCGAGCCATCCGCGGTCGCCGTTTTTCGGATTGGAGTCAATGGAGGAAATGTTCAAAGTAATCCATTTGCCGTTGTCGAACCGCGCCGTTAGGAATCCCTCGTCCTCGTTTATGTCGGCTTTCCAGCTATTGGTCCAATATCCTTTTTTAGCGAAACCCGCGACTTCGGTCAGGTTGCCGTCGAGCAACTGGAGCGAGTACTCGAGTAGATGTACGCCCCAATCGTAAAGAATACCGCCGGAAATGGTTTTGCTTGACCGCCACCACTCTTTGGGTTCGGCGTAGTTGCCCATATGCGCCTCCACCCGCACTATTTCACCAATGACGCCTTTGTCTTTGATCTGCCTGACGGCCTCCAAGACGCACCCGTCCCAGTGACGGTTGTGATATGCGGTGAGAACGGCCTTGTTGTCCTTGGCGGCCTTGATCATCGCATCGCATTCGGCGGTTGTGATGGCCAAAGGTTTTTCGCAACAAACGCTTTTGCCCGCATTGAGGCATTGCAACGCGAGTTTGGCATGCGTGTTGTGGGGTGTTATGATCGCCAGAAGATCCACATCCGACTCCTTCAGCATTTTGGAGACCGAAGTGTAGGTTTCGATACTCGGGAAATCACTTTCCGCCACTTTCAGACGCTCTTTGTCCAACTCGGCGACGGCGGTCGGCGTCATTCCCGCCTTTTTCATTTCCGTCAAGTGGAGTCTGCCCATGTTGAACGCTCCACCATACCCGATGACTCCGACTTTCACGTCGGACGCCTTTTTGAACTTCTTCATGATTTCAACTCCCTGTTGAATGAAAAAAATCAGTGACTGCTTAGTCACTAACGAACACTAACCTACACTAACAAAAAAATCATGATCCCCAATCCACATAAACTTATTTCCTTGCAGATCACGAGTACCGTCTCAGTTCACTGACTACAGTTTTCTTTTCATTATTGATTTTTCACCCTTTACCGTCCACAGTTCACTTGTTCACCGCTCGCCAGCCGCGGCCCAAAGCATTCCGCGTTTCATTATCAGGCGCGTCTCCGGTATGTCGAATTCAGCCGCTACATGCCCAAGAGAACTGTAGAAGACGCGTCCTTTTCCGTAATGGCGTTTCCAGACCACCGGCATTACGGTTCCGGCGATCCATTTCGCATGCTCGCCGGTGAAGGTTGTGGTGGCCAAGACCTCGTTGCCCGGATCGGTGTGCATATAGTACTGTTCGCTTATCACTTTGAAATCGTCGAGCCCCTCCATCACCGGATCGTCGGAACGTGTGACGTTAACCGTGTACTCAAAGATATTGCCCGGATGCGCCACCCATTGTCCACCCACCATCCACTGGTACGCCGTGTTGTTTCTGAAAGAGTCGCCCATGCCGCCATGCCAGCCGGCGACGCCGGCTCCGTTCATCACGGCGTTCAAAAGTCCGGCGGACTCATCGGCGGACATCTCCGCCATCGTCCACACCGGAACGACAAGGTCGATGGATTCCATCAGTCCCTTGTCGGTGAAAGGCTCCAAAGAATTCTCGGTCATTACCTCGAATCCCTCGTCAAGCAACATTTTCTCCGCGACTTTCGCGCATTGCCCGGGCTCGTGCCCGTCCCAACCGCCCCATGTTATCAAGGCTTTTTTATTCATCTGTTTTCTCCGAAAAGTTTCGTCCGAACATTGCGCGTTCCGCACTAAGCCATCGTGTAAAATCCGGGTTCGTCATTCGATGGATTCGAGACCGGCCCGGCGAAACAGCCGGACTGGTTGAAGAGTGGAACGAGCGACACTACACTATCGACGTTATGTAGTCATAACTGCTTTTAACGGCTTCAAGCATGTCGGTGTCGCATGCGTCGAGCTCTACGACCAGGAGTTCCGCGAATTTCGCGGCTTCCACGATTGGCGGAAAGTCCATTGCTCCATAGCCTACCGCTTTCATCGGAAATCGAGGTTCGATGTCTCCGTCTTTCATATGGATGAGAGGCGCGCGGTTTCCCGACTCGGTGATCACTTCGACCGGATCCAAGCCGCCCACTTTCACCCAGTAGGTGTCAATCTCCATTTTAACGTCGTCCGGTGTATTCTCCATGAAAATTCGATATCCGGGAACGCCGTCGAGCAAGTCCATCTCCCAGTAATGGTTGTGGTATCCGATTTTTATTCCGTGCGTCTCCGCATTGGTCGCCGCTTCCGAGAATAGTTCGGCTACGCGTTTGACGTCATCGGCTGTTTTGAAATCGTCGGGCCCTTTGCCGGATACGATGTATTCCGCTCCGAGCGCTTTCGCGGTTTCAATCGCCTGGTTGACATCGTCGCCGACCGGCAGCGCTCCATGCATCGACAAGGCTTTGATTCCAAGCTCGTCGTAGAGCGCCGCGGCTTTCTCCAGCGTGCAACCCGGAAATCCGGCCGGTTCGACGAATTTGTACCCGAAACCGGCTATCCGCCTGATGATTTCTTCGTAGTCCTTCTCCAGCTCCGCCCTCACGCTGTATAGCTGGACCGACACTTCTTTCTTGAACTCGCTCATCCTCCTATCTCCTTTTGTTGGAATGGGCGCGTCATGGACACGCCCGTGATTAGACAATGGGCGTATACTTATGGATACGCCCCCACATTCATTATTATCAACACCATCGGATTGATCGGACTAACCGGCCCGATTAATCTGATGACGCGAATAATTAATACCTTGATCTCCTTCAAATATATCTCACACATCGCCCCGACTTTCAGTGTTTATCAACTTTACAAACATTCAACCTTGGAACTTCCCAACCTCA
>JAADHT010000231.1 GCA_013151705.1 Kiritimatiellota bacterium
GGGACAATCCTCGGTGAGTCTGGATTTCGCTCTCAAGTTGAATCCTGAATTGGAGGATGCCCGGCTGCTCAAAGCGAAGTTCGACTTTGCCGACCGCAAGTTCATTGCCGCCAGGGATGATTTGCGGAAGGTGAGAAATCCGCCCGAGTATCTCAAGCGTTTGATAGAGAAATATGTCGGGAAAACGGAGACTACCGGCTATAAGATAACCATTTCGGATTTCAGGAACTTGATTTCCGAATTGGGAAAGGCGGACGATCAACTATTGATGCGCATGTTGAAGATCCGGTCGAGAAACGATTTGCTCAAGGCCAAAATGAAATATCTCAAGTTGGCGTTGCGAGCCAAAAATCCTTATTACGCCAAAAAAAACAAGAAAGGCAAATACGTGAATTTCATGGATCTTCGATACTCCCGTCTAAAGGATGGCGCACTTGACGTGAATCTGTCGTACAATATGGAGTTGAGGAACGTGTCGCCGCTCGCGGTCGGTCTTCCAATAAAATCGCTCAATCTGAGGAACACCAATGTTGACGACTTGCGTGCTCTTGACTCTCTGAAAACCCTCAAAGAACTGGATATTCAAGAGACCGCCGTCAAAGACGTGAGTTTTTTGCCTTCTCTGAAGCTGGATAAACTCAAAGTCACTCCGAGTCGTTTTGGTTGTGACGAGGCGAATCTCGCTAAATTGAAAAAGTCGGCATGGGTGCGTTTCGATTTCGACAAGGTCTCGTTGAGCGAAAATGGAAAACTCAAAAATTTTGGAAAATCGCAAATAAACGGAAAAATATCGGGTCCCCCCTTCGATAAAGGAATGATCTTCGAAAAAGGCGCGTTGGGCGAATCTCTAATGTGTCCGGTCTCGGTCAACTGCCCTGTGACATTCCGTCCTCCCTCTTTCACTATTCTCTTTTGGGTTCCGAAAGAGAGAGTCCGGAGAACGGGCTATGGGAAGAAAATCGAGTTTTTTCGAATGGGTTTGAAAAAATGGTATCAGTTGAGAATATTCAGCGACAGATATGAAATTTCCTACGATTCCACTAATACGAGAGGAAGGAAAAAGAGAGTCTTCGCTTCCCGTTTGCCTTTCCCGTACGCACCCGCGTCCGAAGCGAACCCCCGTGACGATGATTGGTGGCAACTGGCCTTCGTTTTCGAACCTTCCGGCCCAAGCATTTATTTGAACGGTCGTCTGGTGTCGAAGAATTTACGGGACTATCGTAGTTCTTACGCGTCAGGTTACTACAAAGCCCATCCTTGGCGCATATTAGCTAAACTTATGTACGACAAGGCTTTTTGGCGGATTTCGAGGAATATGAGGATCGGAGAAATGATCGACGACTTTATGTTTTGGAACCGCGCGTTGTCCAAAGAGGATATTCGATCCTTGTATGAAATGCGTAAAATCGAGCAGATAACATCAAAATCCGGGAAGTGAGTATGGCTGGAAAACGCGATCTGCTGAGGAAAATATCCTCGTTGAAGAACACGGAGAAGATCACTTCGGCTATGAAGATGATAGCCTCCACCAAACTCGTGAGGATGCGGAAGGCTCTGGAGGCGTCCAAACCGTATGGCGACGCGCTCGAGGAGTTGAACCTGAAACTCGGCTTGTTCGCTCCTGACGAGGATTATACTCAAACCCTGCCGCTTCCGAAGGATTTCACAGGCAAACTGCATATCGTTTTGGAGACCGAGGGCTTTGCGGTTCGTTCAATTCGAGCGCGCAGAAAATCGTAGCCGCCATAATCGAGGGATTCCAGCCGGAGACCTGTTCGATAACGGTTTACGGCGCGAAGGGCGCTAAATTCTGCGATGTCCGCGGGTTTCCCGTCGCCGATGTCATAGCTCCGCTTCCAAAACTGCCTGTCTCATCGGATACGGCCACAAAAGCGGGCGAGCTTATGAAGGGATTGCGGGATGGGCGGTTCGACGAGGTTTTGCTGGTTCACAACCGTTTTGTTTCGACTTTGGAGCAGGTGCCGGTCGTGCGAAAACTTCTGCCTCCTCCAGTGGTGGCGAACGAGGATGTCAATCTATGGAATTTGGAGTTCGAGCCGTCTCGCTCGAAGGTTTCGGAATCCTTGATTCGGCTCAACGCGGAGTATATCTTGTTTCGCGCGTTGCTCGAGTCTATGACGGCTGAAAACGCAGCCCGTTTGACGGCGATGGAGAACGCCGCCGCCAACTGCAGGAATCTAATCGAACATTACAAACTGATATTCAACCGCTCGCGGCAGTCGGACATAACGACTGAACTACTGGAGATTATAGCGGGCACGGAGGCTATGAAATCATGAATGACAAAACGATTGAGGCACCTTCCAAAGGGCGCGTGGTACAGATAACCGGACCTGTGGTGGACGTGCGGTTCGAGGGAGAGTCGCTGCCTCCCATAAACACCGCCCTCAAAGTAACCAATCCGCATATCGGGGATGGTGAATGGAATCTCGTTCTGGAGATAGCCCAGCATATAGGCGAGCGCGTGGTCAGAAGCATCGCTATGGACAGCACCGACGGCTTGAAGAGGGGAATGGAGGTGTTGAATACGAACGCTCCCATATCAGTTCCGGTGGGGGAGGGGACCCTTGGAAGAATCATCAACGTGACTGGCGATCCGGTCGACGAGAAGGGGGAGGTGGAACATGAGAAACGCTACTCCATACACCGTCCCGCTCCCACGTTCGCCGATCAAAGCACCAAGTCGGAGATCCTGGTCACCGGCATAAAGGTGGTCGATCTGCTCGCACCATACATGAAAGGCGGAAAAATAGGGTTGTTCGGCGGAGCGGGAGTCGGGAAGACCGTTTTGATAATGGAGTTGATACACAACGTGGCGCGGGAGCATGGAGGATATTCCGTCTTCGCCGGAGTCGGCGAGAGGACTCGCGAGGGCACCCAGTTGTGGGGGGAGATGAGGGAGTCCGGGGTTCTTGAAAGAACGGCGTTGATCTACGGTCAGATGAACGAGCCCCCCGGCGCCAGGGCTAGAGTCGCGCTTTCCGCTCTTTCCGTCGCCGAATACTTTAGAGACGAGCAGAACAGGGATGTTTTGTTGTTCATCGACAACATCTTCCGTTTCGTGCAGGCCGGTGCGGAGGTTTCCGCTTTTTTGGGACGGATTCCGTCCGCCGTCGGCTACCAACCCACTCTTTCCACTGAGATGGGGGAGTTGCAGGAGCGCATAGCCTCAACGCGTAATGGATCCGTCACTTCGGTGCAGGCTATCTACGTGCCGGCGGACGACTATACCGACCCGGCGCCGGCGACCACCTTCGCGCATCTCGACGCCACGACCAACTTGAGCCGCGACATCGCCGAGATGGCGATTTACCCGGCGGTTGATCCGCTGGCGTCGCGCTCCAATATATTGACTCCGGACACAGTCGGACAGAAGCATTACGAGACCGCCCGCAGAGTGACGGAGATTTTGCAAGTGTATAGAAGCCTCCAGGATATTATTGCGATAATGGGTATCGACGAGCTTTCGGACGAGGATAGAAACACCGTGGAACGCGCCAGAAAGATACAGAGGTTTTTGAGCCAGCCGTTTTCGGTCGCTGAGCATTTCACCGGTATGAAAGGGAAATTTGTTCCATTGGACGACACCATCCGCTCTTTCGCCGAGATCATCGACGGCAAACATGACGACCTCCCTGAAAGCGCGTTCTATATGGTCGGCTCCGTCGAAGAGGCCATGAAAAAGGCTAAAACGTTAAAAAAATGAGTCAGACATTAAACATCGAGATTCTCGTTCCTGAAAAGACAATACTTTCATGCGAGGCTGTTCTAGTCAACATCCCGGAGACGACGGGGCGCATTGGAATCGAAGCCAGACACGCTCCGCTCGCCGCGTCGCTCGTAGCCGGGCTTGTGGAGATCGTTTTGCCGAACGGGAAACGCGAGAATTACGAGATCGGCCCAGGAGTTTTCTCGTTCGACGCGAATCTCGCGAGAATCCTAACCTCGGAAGCGAAGCCGCGGCGGGATGAGTGACGGCCTACATAACTTGGTTCCGCCAAGTAGGTCTTTTTTCCCAAAATGGCCCCGGGAACCGTTGCCGGCGTTGATCGCATCCCGCCACCAACACCGCGACCCAGCTCGAAAAACTTCTTCTCCTCCCCGAGCGGCATCATGGGGTGAATAACAAATTTTCATATCTGGCACACCAGCAGGGGCGGGCGGGGACGCCCTCCATAGTGCGGATAAACTCCGCTTCACAGTTAAAACCTCACAAGCTCGTCCACCGTCACTGGCATACCCGTGCCGAACGACTTGTTCGCCGCGATGCCGGTTAGAATCGACATAGCGCCGTCGACATGCGACGCGGCTCGCTTGAATTTGTCTTCCGGGGGATCGCCGAAGATATCTTCGAGCATAACGACATCCCCTCCTCCGTGTCCGCCGACCGCTTCAGGTATTTCCACTTCGCGCGGTTTCTCGAAAAGGTTCTGCACGGTGATCTTTTTGTAGGCGGCGGCACCCTCGTCCTCGGAGGCGCCCGCGGCGTTCACGTAAACACTCTCCATAACCTCCACCTGGATGCGTCCGGCGTCTCCGTTGATCGCCACCCGGTATCCTTCCCAAGGCATGTAGGAGTTGAGGGAATAGGTCATTACGACGTTGTTTTTGTATCTGACCATTACGCCCATAGTATCCTCGATGCTGATTCCGTCGCCGAAAACGCTTTGGTCGCGTAGATAACCGTCCTCCTTTTCCGCCTTCAAATAAAGCTCCTCTAGATTCCCGCCGTCATTCAAAGGCAGAGCGAAGGGGCAGTCCTTCGCATTCGGATCGCCGGTCGCGCGATAGTAGAAGTCCGTTATTCCGCGGGTTTCCGCGTTCGCTTTTCCGTAGAATTTCAGATCTCCCATGCCGAAAACGATTTGAGGAGACGACCCGAGCCAGAAATTCACCAAATCGAAATGGTGTGTGGCTTTGTGCACCATCAGACCTCCGCTGTTTCGCTTGTCCCTGTGCCAGCGCCGATAGTAGTCGGCTCCATGGGATGTGTTGAGCAGCCATTCGAAGTGGACTGATGTGGGTTTGCCAATCGCTCCGTCCATTATCAACTCGCGGGTTTTCGTCGCGACCGGCGCGTATCTGTAGTTGAATGTGACGCGCAGCTCCTTTCCCGTCTCCTTGATGGTGTCGAGGATCTCCTGGCATTTTTTCTCGTCTATCGTCATCGGTTTTTCGGATATCGCGTCGCACCCCAGCCTCATGGCTCTTGTTATGTATGTGTGGTGCGTTCTGTCCATGGATGTCACTATCACGGTATCGGGGCGGGTTTCCGCGATCATCGCGTCGAAATTCTCCGCTTTGTATGTGACGACGGGCGCTCCTCCCATTTCCTCGATCTTTCTGTTCGCGTAGTCCATACGCGTCTGATTGACATCGCACAAAGCCACGATTTCCGAGGTGTCCTTGTAGGTCTCTGTCAAAGCCTTGTAGTACATCCTCGAACGTCCGCCCAGTCCAACGATTGCGTACCTTTGTCTACTCATCGTCATTCTCCCATTGTTGTTTCCCTGTTTATGAACCTTGTCAACACAGGATGTTGCTTCTCAACTTTATCATCATTCACGAAACCATTCAGCAGATCCAGCGTTTTGACCGCCAGATCGTCAACCGACTGGGTTATCGTGGAAATCCTCATATGGGTGTATTTGGTGAAGTCGTCGTTGTCGAATCCCAACACTCCGAAAAGTTCCGGATCGTCCTCTTTCGCCTCGCGAAGCGCTCTCAACAGCCCAGCCGCCATCCTGTCGTTGTAGCAGAAGACCAGCGAACTTCGCAGAACCTCGCGTATTCGGAACAGAATTTCAATTC
>JAADHT010000195.1:0-4172 GCA_013151705.1 Kiritimatiellota bacterium
CTCGCGGATGCCACCGCTGAAGCCTTGGGGCTTTTCGTCGGCGGGATCGATCTGCTTTTCACCGACGACGGCTACGTCGTCTGCGAGGCTAACTCCGTCCCTGGCGTCGTTCTACCCCGCGGGATCCCCTCACCCTGGTCGATTGACATGCCCAAAGCGATTATCAGCGGCATAGTCGAAGCTTGCGCGAAAAATCATCCGTAAGAAATCTCCGCACGTAATCGGAGTGCTTTGCGATCTTCCTACTATGCTTTTCAAGCTACGTAGGACAAGCTGAGTGCAAATCGGCCTGCGGCGACGACCGCGCAACTTCCTCCGTGAGTTTTTCCAACGCGCTTATTATAGAGGTCGCTCCACATGTTGTATCATTTTGATAATAAAAGAGTTGAATTGCAATTTCCGCTTGTAAAATCAAAAAGAAGTGCCATATTCCTTGTTTTTTGGACATTATATCGTTAAGGAGGGCGGTCGCCGCGTATCGATGCGTGGTTCTGAAAATATTGGTACAGGTCTTTGTGGGAACTCAGCGTTCTCATAGGAGCTGGCTGGGTGTCCGGAATGATTGTCCGTTGAAGCAACAACACAAAAAGGTTGCTATGATGGAGAATATACAAGCGCGGCTAGACGATGTCAAAATTTTTTACGCGAAACATGAATTCATTTGGATACATTCTGGGTGGAGGGCAACTTGAAAGCGCCCCACGATGAACGTGATTTGGAAATTGGTGAGAAATTCTTTCATTGGCAAGCAATTTGCTCTGACAATGAGATCGCAACACCTTCATCGAATGGCTATATGGAGTGACTGAAACGTTTGTTCATAACCTTGGATTCGTCTCTGAAGCGACAGGCGACCTCGCATATGAATGCTTTCGCCCCGCCCGGCCTTTTTTACGAGTTTTTTAATTTCCTCACCCGCGAGACAAGACTCGTAGGCGATCGTCCTCGACAGCTCGGAGGCGAAACGTGAACAGCTCGGTGTCGCTTAAATTGGAGCAAGCGTCGCCCAAAGAACGTCGCATGCGCTTGGTGAATCCAGTGGATTATTAACCTGGATTATTAATCTGTCCCTAAATTCTTCTAAATTCTAAATTGTCTAAATTGTTCTTCAAACTTGAATGTAGCAGTCAAATCTATTTATTGCAATATTTTACAAAAACAATGAATCATAGTGCTGTTTCGTCGCGAAAGAATGAGGTATGTTTCGCGGTTTCGCTTTTTTAAGGAAATAACCCTCGAGATGGTCAAGGAGAATGAAATGAGTCAAGAACGAAATGGACGAACAACCTCACTCTATCCGGATTTTATTCCTTCGGAGGAGGGGCATCCCGCGACTGTGGATTTTGAAATTGTGAATACAGGCGATGACCGAGGCCGCGGATTGAAGAGCAGGGCAACCTTCAAGCGGGGTGAGAGAGTCGCCAAACTTTCCGGGATCGTGGTTGACCATACGACCTTGGACACGATTCAGATTTCCCCGACACTGTTTTTCTCCGACCCGTGGTTTTGTCGCTTTCTTCTGCATAGTTGCGATCCGAACTTGGCGATTGATGTGCCGACGCTCGAAGCGAGGGCTCTCAGAGATATTCAACCAGGTGAATACATGACTATTGATTACGCCGCCACCGATGATAAGGTGACATCGCAGTTCGCCTGTGACTGCGGATCGCCGAATTGCCGCGCCTGGGTGACCGGACGTTCGGAAAGAATAAATGAGGAAGGGCGCGTTTACCTTGAGATCAATAAAGGGTAATATGAAAATCCGTGAAAGTGGAATGCCGGACAACAACATGTGGGAGACATTTTTTTCCCCGTGTGAGACTCTCTCAAAACTGCGACTTGACCATTCCGTGTCCATCGCTGTGGATTTTGGTTTTGGCTATGGCACGTTTCTTATTCCGGCGTCAAGAATCGTCACCGATAAAGTCATAGGTTTTGACATAGAGTCCGAGATGTTTGAACACACGGAAGAATCGGCGAAAAACGCGGGGATTGAAAATATTGAACTTGTATTGCGTGACATCGTCACGCAAGGAACCGCGCTTTCAAATGAAAGCGTCGATTATGTGATGTTGTTCAATATTCTTCATGCTCGACATCCGGAGTTGTTATTGAAAGAAGCATTCAGGATTCTCAAGCCGAATGGCAAAGCGGGTATTACACATTGGAATTATGAAGCAGGCACTCCCCGGGGGCCCAGCATGGAAATTAGACCAACCTCTGAGCATTGCGTGCTTTGGGCGGAAGATATCGGTTTTGATATTATTGACGAACGAATTAATCTGCCACCGCACCATTATGGCGTGGTGGCGAAGAAAGGAGAATGAAATGGAGATGGCGAACCACAAGAGGAATGGGATTGATCTCAAGCGGTTACTTGCCACAATGGACGCGATAAGAGGTGATTCCGGCATCGCCGAATTTCAATTCAGAGCGGAGGCCCAATGGATGGGCGGAGGGCATTGCAAAACAAAAATCAAAGCGGACGCACCTAAAAAACAACTAGAGGAATTGTGCGCCTATGTCCAAAAAACCTCTCCAGTTCTTGATATCATCCGCAACCCGGTAGCGGTTACGATCGATTTGGTGAGTGAGTGATAGGACGTTTGATTAATGAATAAGCCAGCCTGGAGCGGTGTTGTCAAGTAGAGTCTGCTGAAAACGTCGGAATGTTTTCAGCAACAAGTTGTTATCTATAGATTTCTATGTGTATTATCCAAGGTTTTTGGTGGTTGGGGTCCGAAAAGCTTGGAGGTGAGATGTACAGGAAACACAGCGTGAAAGAGAAAATAGTCGGCATTTCACAGCCATGGATTTGTCCGATAGTCCGCGGGAAGGCATCGGCGGACATTGAGTTCGGAGCGAAACTGTCGATCAGCTTGGTTGACGGCGTGGCTAGAGTCGACAGGCTCTCCTGGGACGCCTACAACGAATCGAGAATCTTATCCCGCAGGCGGAGGCTGAAACCCGAAAAATATCCCACAGGATAGATTTCAGTCTTGATTTTGCCATAAAAGTTCCATAATTTCACTAGGTTCAAGTAAACGCGTCACGTATGGTAGTCGGCGTTTATTTTGACGTATTCGTAGGATATGTCGCTGGTCCACATTTCAGTAGCGCGCTTTCCAGCTCCCAAGTCGATGGAGACCGTGAAAAAGTCTTTGGAAAGCGTTTTCTCAAGTTCTGTTTCCGGCGTGCCGGCATCGGCTCCGCCCTTGACGACGAGTTTGTCGTCGTAGAAGAGGGAGACATTTTCCGCCGCGAATTCCGCACCGGAATACCCGGCCGCCGCCAAAACCCTCCCCCAATTGGGATCCCCGCCGAACCAGGCGGTTTTGCAGAGCATTGAATTGGCTATCGCCTCGGCGCAGAGCGCGGCGTCCGCATCGGTCGCCGCCCCGGAAACCTTGACGACGACGAACTTCGTGGCACCCTCCGCATCAAGCACGATATCCATTGCGAGTTCATGCGAAATCCGCGTCAGAGCGTCCGCGAATTTCGCGGATTCCGGCGAATCGGCGGATAAAATCGGATTGCCGGCCTCGCCGTTCGCCATCACCAGTACCGTGTCGTTGGTGCTCATGTCTCCATCGACTGTTATTTTGTTGAAGGAATCGCTCACGGATTTGTTCAAACAGGATGCCAAGAACGCTGGATCGACGGCGGCGTCGGTCGTTATGAAAGCCAGCATAGTGGCGTGCGGCACCGTCATTTTCGGCGCTATCATCCCGGCTCCCTTGACCATTCCGCCAAATCTAATCTCCCTTCCCGCGATGGAAATAGTCGATTCGCGGCGTTTCGGACGGGTGTCCGTCGTCATTATCGCCTCCGAAGCGTCGGCTCCGCCGTCCGGCGACAACGCGGCGGCGGCCAACCCGACGCCTTTTTCGATGAGATCCATCGGCAGCGGTATGCCGATGCGTCCGGTCGAGGCTACCAGCACCTCCTCCACGGAAATCGACAACGCCTCGGCCGCGAGTTCCGCGGTCCGTTTGGTGTCGCAAAGTCCGCGCTCGCCTGTGCATGCGTTGGCGTTTCCGGTGTTCACGACGACTGTCCTGACCATTGAAGTCGCCTTCAACTTTCTTTCGTCGTAGATCACCGGCGCAGAGGGAAAGAGCGACGTGGTGAAAGCGCCGGCGGTAACGGCAGGCTTCTCGGAGAATATCATA
>JAADHT010000195.1:4181-4943 GCA_013151705.1 Kiritimatiellota bacterium
GGTCACCGCTCCGCTGCAATCCGGAGCGGACGCCAGCCGCCCTGAACCCCTTCGGGAACGTCACCCCCGATTCGGCAACCATACCATTCAAGTCAAAATCCATAAACACACCTTCTTGAAAACAAAATACCGTAACAAAGCGACACACTACCACAACACGCGGAATTCGCAAGCCCTGCGGACGCGCAATTGAAGAAATGTCGCCGGAAGGCGCGACATACTTGTAAGACGGTCCTTCCAGGCCGTCATTCTTGCGGCACCCTGGAACAGCTCGTTGTCATGGTGGAGCGAGGTTATGACGGACTGGGCCCCATTTCCCACCATGCATCTCAGCGAAGCCATTTTCAAGCCAGGGGCATCGCGAATACGGCGTTGGCGTGTTGGTTCTCCATGTCGGCGACGGCCACGGTGGTGAAAAGGTTCAAATGCTCGTTCTCGAACGCGAACTCGGAAAGATCCATAATATAAACGGATTGATGGTCGTTTGCGATGCCGGCTCACCGTAGCTTCCGTAGGGGCATAGGACGGGGCCCAGCGCGAGTGGTCTGTGGTGTCGCCCGCGGAAATAGCAAAAGACACCTCTTGTGGGTTCTTGGAATTCAGGATATTGACAAATGCAGGGAATGGCATATATTGAAACTGGACGGGATGTTACGAAATGAGCTTGCGAGGCACTCTTTCTGAAGCAAAGCTTTCGCCGTGGGAAATGAGAAATGGCTGAAAAACTATTTAACAAGCCGAAAAAAAAATCCAATTTCAAGT
>JAADHT010000076.1 GCA_013151705.1 Kiritimatiellota bacterium
GGTGGTGAGTGGAAACTATCGCACAATGACTTTCGACATAAAAAAAGCAAAAGAGAGTCTGCGCGCGAAAGAGGAGGCGAGAAAACGCTTGGCGTGTTGGAAAGGATTGAATCGGTCTATCGTGCCTTGAAGGTCTCCGACTGCGAGAAGGACGATTTCAGCTACGATCCGGATAAACTCGATTTTCTCTCATTGAAATTCGAAAAACTGCTTATTGTCATCAAACCCGAATTGCGGGAGTTTATGTTTTTTCTGGACCAGTTGAAAGAAGAGTAGTGATGGATGTTGGCGGAATCAGAGTGGAGATTTGTAACTGTTCAGCTCTCTTTTCAGCCACGAATAATGCGCATTTCCCCGTATCCTCGAAGTCCTTCGGGTTGCATGGAAGGACACTAATTCGCCCGCTTCATTGTCCGAGTTCACGCTCGAACAGTGAAGCGGGCGAGCTTGGCGCTCTTGGCGACTTGGCGGTGAATACTAACGGGAATTAAATGAAAAACGGTACGAAAAAAGTTTTAAGTCTCTTTTCCGGATGCGGCGGCATGGATTTGGGCCTTGAAGGCGGATTTGAAGTGCTCAAATGCTCCATCGACCTGGAATCGCATGGAAATTGGCTGGGAAAACGCCCTAAACGGGGTGATATCTTCGTCAAATTGAAAAAAAACTCTTTCGAGACGGTTTTCGCCAACGACATAGAGAAGACCGCGAAAATAGCATGGGAGTGCTATTTTTCGAAACGGCGGGACATCAGCGGGATATACCATCTAGAAAGCGTTGTCGATCTGGTGAAGCGACACAAGTCCGGAGAAAAGGTGTTTCCAAATGAAATTGATGTTGTGACGGGTGGATTTCCCTGCAACGATTTCAGCTTGGCTGGCAAACGAAAGGGATTCGACTCGCATAGGACGCACAAATCGGAATTGAGAATGGATGAACCCAGCGTGGAAAGCCGCGGTCGTCTTTATATGTGGATGAAAGAAGTGATTGAACTCGCCAAACCCAGAATGTTCATTGCGGAGAACGTGAAAGGCCTGGTAAGCCTCGGAGACGCGAAGAAAATCATAGAACGCGATTTCCGCGAAATCGCAGGTGGATACGTCGTGCTGGACGCCAGAATTCTTAGAGCCTGCGATTACGGCGTTCCGCAAAAGCGCGACCGAGTGCTGTTCTACGGATTCAGGAAGGATGCGTTGACTCCGAAGGCCTTGGACGCGTTATCCAAGACTCTGGTTTCTTCTGAATTCGATCCTTATCCGTCGCCGACCCACTCAAGGGATGTTGAATTTTGGAAACTGCCTTGGACCACCACTCGGGACGCGTTCGCGAATCTCGCGGAACCGGAAAAGTCGAACGACTTGTCCCAGCGGAGTTACGCCAAAGCCAAGTATTTGGGACGGAGGTGCCAGGGACAAATTGAAGTTCCCGCGGACAAACCATCTCCCACCATTCGAGCCGAACACCATGGAAATATCGAGTACCGCCGTCTTTCGGAAGAGCATGGCGGAACTAAACGGGACGAGCTCTCAGCCGGCTTGCCGGAACGCCGTTTGACCGTCCGCGAGTGCGCCAGGCTTCAATCCTTCCCGGATGATTTTGAATTTGTTTTGAGGAAAAGCGATGGCGGGAAGGCGCTGGGGGCCTCATCTGGCTACCGTGTCATAGGGAACGCCGTTCCACCGCTTTTGGCCTACCACGCCGCCCGCCGATTGGAGGAGATTTGGAGTCGCCTGTTCAACAATATAACCGAGAATATTAGCTCCTGACGAGGCGGGCTCCCTTAGTGCGAGCGCTGTCAGCGGGAGGAGAAGGAAAATGAATGATGAAATCGCTAAGATTGTGAGACAAGTTTCGTCTCTTTTCCTTCCATAACTCGGAAATTCGTGAAAAAGACGGTATTTTTCGCGGAAACATCTTGTTTTTTCTTGTGACGAGGGTATTCTTTTACGGATTTG
Organism: Kiritimatiellota bacterium; assembly: GCA_013151705.1. GTDB lineage: Bacteria > Verrucomicrobiota > Lentisphaeria > Victivallales > JAADHT01 > JAADHT01. Next base: position 1,953 of record JAADHT010000076.1, read on the forward strand.
TAAAAGTTTAAACGCTTTTCCTTCGTTGCCTGTACCGCGGGTCAGGTGCAAGCGACGGGGCGGAGCGCGTTTTGATCGAGTCGAAAGTGAGATTCAGGTTTCGAATTTTCGTGCGATAAGCGGGCAAGTGGGATTGAATCGTTCGACGACTTGGCGGAGAAGCCCACCGGTGGATGCAGGTTTTATTATGGAAGACTCGGAATTTTTAATACCTGGAATAAGTGTGGTCAATAACAGGAAGCTGTTTGACCTTTTTAAAAAAGAAGACAAAATAACAGAAGTTATTTTGTATGGTTCAAGAGCGAAAGGGAATTATCGGGAAGGCTCGGATATTGATCTAACAGTTAAAGGCATTGACTTGACGACGAATTGGCTATTGCGATTAATGGTTGAGATCGATGATCTTCTTATGCCTTATCAGGTGGATATTTCAATTTTTGACTATGTTGAAAATAAGGAATTGCTGGATCATATTGCAAGAGTCGGCAGGGAGGTTTATAAAAAATGACAAAACAGAATGATATACGCTGGATGCAACGATTTTCAAACTATCAAAAAGCTCTTGTTTCACTTAAAGAATTTATTGATTGGGGTGAATTGAATAAACTGGAAGAGCAAGGCTTGATTAAAGCTTTTGAATATACTTATGAACTCGCTTGGAATACATTGAAGGATTTTTTGGAAGATCAGGGGGAACAGAATATTGCGGGTTCCCGCGATGCATTCAGAAAAGCCTTTTCAAGGGGGATTATTAAAGATGGAGAAGTGTGGATGAATATGCTTAAGAGTCGCAATCTGACAACTCATACATATAATGAATTGACCGCGCGGGAAATCGTGACTGCCATTAGAGATTCATACTTCGGGATGTTCTGCAGCTTGGAAGAGACGCTATTAAAAAAACTGGAGGAATAGACCCCGATTGAAGTTGAGTTTTCAGGATCGCTTTTTTGTTATATAAAATCCTTTCCTTGAAAATTGTTGGGCGTAATTCTGATTTTCAAGGATATATATAGAGGTCATACTCAAAAGTGAACAATTTTGATTACAGTAAAGCAAGAGCCGCTCTAATTGAGCGGCTGCAAGCGACGGGGCGGAGCGCATCTTGATCGAGTCGAAAGTGAGATGCAATCTTTAGGAGATCGCATTTATGAAATTCAATGGCGTTATTGTGGTGAAAATCGAGCATATTGAGGAACGTGTGCAGAAACTACGAAATTTGCTTCCGCTCACGACCGAAACACTGCGGAAGGATTATTTTCTTAAAAGTGGAATAGAGAGGACGCTTCAAGTATGCGTCGAGGCGGTAATTGATATTGCGGAAAGGATAATAGCGCTGAAAAACCTTTCTCCCGTGACTACATCTTTCGCGGCATTGCGAAAACTGGAGGAGTTGGGTATTTTACTTTCGGCGGAGAAATACCGTAAAATGGTCCAGTTCCGGAATTTTATCGTACATCGATACGAGTCCGTCGCCGACGAGGAGCTCGTTTCCGTATGTAATGACAATCTGAAAGACTTTGACGATTTTATCCGAGAGATACAGAATTATGAATCAGAATGAAGCTGTGTCCATTGATCTTCCCCAATTGTCTGAATTTTTCAAAAAACGGGATATTGTGATATGCGCGTTTCTTTTCGGTTCCGCTGTAGAAGGGACAGTGCGACCAGGCGGCGATGTCGATCTCGCGGTTTTGTTGAAAAAAGATGCATTGGCAAGTTGCATGATGGATCTGTATGTCGCAGTTTCAAAGATTCTTGAAAATATTGAGTTTATCGATATTGTGCGGCTCAATGTCGCGGAACCCATTCTTGCGTTCGAGGCGGTAAGCGGGAAAAAAATTGCGGACAATGATCATGCGAAAACGGCGGAATTCATTTCGCTCACGAGCCGTTTGTATGAAGACTCCATGGCGAGCATTGAATATCAACTCTCTTTGAGACACACGGGAACGTGTTGACTATAAAAGAGTTTCCGGAACTATCATAGCGTCAAGATGTCGTTTCTATGGGATGTCAATAGCGTAGGAGTGCCTCCCTACTTTTTCTAGTCATTATGCATCCAGAACAAGTTAAAATATTCAAAGCTATGTCTCCGGCGAAGAAACTGGAACTGGCTGAGCGTCTGTACTGGTCCGCCAGGGACTTGAAAACCGCGGCTCTTCGTCAGCAACATCCTGAATGGACTGAAGAGCGAGTGCGGGAAAAAGTAA
>JAADHT010000276.1 GCA_013151705.1 Kiritimatiellota bacterium
GGCGTGCGTGTTCAAACCCAATTCCGAAGCGGTCAGCCGCATTTCGCGCGAAAACGGCGGGGCGAACGGAATCTCGCCGAGCCATTTCGCCGGCACGCCACAGAACAAAGATTGCATAACAGTGTTGCCGGCGACCGACACGGCGCGAATCTCGCGGATATCCATTCCCCGCGCATCCGCGATTTCCGCGAGGATTTTATTGATAGCGTCAACCACGCAGGAACTCATTTCCACGCGCTTGGCGTCGGATTCGGATTGAGCGCAAACTCTGTTGAGCACATCGTCGCCAAACGAGGCTTGCGGATTGAGAATCCCGCCAGTCGCCAGTTGGACGCCGGTGTCCGCGTCCAGTATGGACATTGCGATCGTTGTGGTTCCAAGGTCTATCGCCAACGCGAGATTCGCGGAGGGATTCCCATCGCTTGAAGCGGGTTTCACCGACACGACTTCCGTTTCGGAACAACTCGCCACGATGTTGAAGTTGTTCTCCCTGATTATGGTTGGAAGCCGGCGGGCTAGGTCGAGACTGACACGCAAATCGGAAGCGCCAAGCGCCGAAAGGAGGTTGTCTATGTCGGATACAGGATTCTCCAAAGTGGGTTCGAGCAGCGTGAGAGTTCTTTTTTCGACCATTGGAACGGTATCGGCCGCGTTTCCGCCGGCATTCTCGCCGGAGTCCGACAACGCCACAACTCCGCTTTCAAACAACGTGGTGTTTGGAATATCGACAACCAAATCTCCTTCGACGGTGGCGCGGCAGGCGAGTCTCCATCCCTCGTTCAATTTTTCGGCCGTGAAATGGTGTTCGCACTCTTTCGACGGAGGGATGTCTCCTTCGATGATTCTCACCGCGCACTTGCCGCATTTACCAGCGCCTGCGCAAGGAGTGCGAATGAGTATGCCGGCGCGGGTGGCGCATTCGAACAAGGAGGTTCCGGGCAGAGCGAACACTTCGCTGTTGAATTTCGGAAACGATATCCTGCATTCTTTCATTGTTGATACCCTTATGTTTGCTATTTTTCAAAGTAGGTCCGTCTCGCCGACTTGTCACGCTGTAGCTTCAGCGAAAGCGGAGACGGACTCTAAAACCACTGCCTGCTCGAAATCGACACCACCGACGCGTCATTTCAAATCGGCGACATCAAAAGAAAAGCAATTTGACAAAAATTTGCAATATTTTGCCAGTTTTGAGTAGGGCGGAGCGTCCTCGCCCGCCCATTTCTTGTCAATCCAACGCGCGAATCGCGGAAAACGCCTCGGAAAGTTTTTCTGCAGGCAATCCCATGACATTTGTGAACGAACCGTCAACCTTTTCGATTATCAAACTGCCGCGCTCCTGCGCGGCGTAGGCGCCGGCTTTGTCCAGCACATGCACCTCTTCCATATATCGTTTCGCCATTTCGACGTCGAATCGTTTAAAGAGCACATTCGATTTCTCGGCGAACACGCAGGAAACGTCGTCCGCTCGGCGCGTCAGGCAAACGCCTGTGACGACCACATGCGTCTTCCCCGACAACGACATCAATATTTCAAGAGCCTCCTCCTCGGTCGATGGTTTTCCAAGTAGCCGGTCTCCCAGAAGCACTACAGTGTCGGCCCCCAGCACGATGGATTCCGGAAACTCGTCCGCGATGGATTCCGATTTTATCCGCGCGTTTATGATAGGTAGGCGTTCCGTGGAGTATTTGGACGCGTCAAGTTCGTCCGCTTCGGGCACTCTCACGATGAAATCCACGCCAAGTCCGCGCAGTATCTCGACTCGGCGAGGCGACGTCGACGCAAGAACGCAATAACGCTTCATATTTCAAATCCTGCTTTAAATTTATCATATTCCAAAGTAAGTCCGTTTTGCCAAGCCGTTCCGCCAACTTGTCTCGGCGTAGCTCACCGAGCGAAAACGGAAACTTGACAAGCGGCGGCGGAAACGGACCCGAAAACCATCGCATGCGCGAAGCTCTTGAAATCTACGCCCGATATATTTCGATGCAAGAGAAATCGAAAGAAACATCGACGTTTCCGCCTTCCCTCGCAACCGTTTAGATTGCTTTCTCCGCGACTTCTTACCATTAAAGTGCAACGAAAATTTGGTTGCGGCTTCGCCGCATTGGCCTGCTTCATTCCCCCAAGTCAAACGCTTCCAGCATTCTTCCGGCATTTCATTTGTCTTTCAGGCGTTTTCGAGATATACTTCAACGCTATATGGAACGCCGCTGATTTCGTTTTGTATCCAAGTTTAAGCAGACATGGAGTTTTTGACGTCTCGGCGGTGAACGGCAACCGAGAATTAAAGGCGGTATCGATGAATATTGTTGACGAGACTATTCCGGCTCCATGCGCCGCCTGCGGCGAGAAATCGCCGCTGGAGAGCGGCTTCTGCGAACGTTGTCAAAGCGCCCTGCCGTTGATCAAGGCCGATGTAAGGTGTCCGGCCTGCGGCGCGGAGAACGACGGCATATTCGATATCTGCTCCAAATGTTTGAAGGAGGAGGAGCGGGTCTGGTCGAACGCCGTCGCTCTGATGCGCATGGAGGGTCTCGGGAAGAATCTTATCCACCGCTTCAAATACGGAAACGACACCTTTTTAGCCAAGCCGCTGGGAAGACTCGCCGCGGCGGCTTTGAAAACACTGGATTTTGATGTTGAACTGATCGTTCCGATACCGCTGCACTGGTCCAGAACGCTTTTGAGAGGCTACAATCAGACAGTGCTTTTTTGCGAGGTGATGGCGAAAGAGACCGGGATACCGCTTCGTTCAATTTTGAAGCGAACCAGAGCCACTCCGAAACAGGCGAGTTTGGATAGAGAGGGCAGAAAAAAAAACCTGCTTGGCGCATTCGCGGCGCGGCGCTCCCACGAAGGATGGATGAATCGCAAAATATTGCTGGTGGACGATGTGTTGACGACCGGATCGACCCTCGCGGAAGCCGCTGAAACGCTTAAACACGCCGGTATCGCGGAAATAAACATTTTGACGCTGCTGCGGGCTTGAGCGCGACGGGTGGTGAGCGGGCATATACTCGTTCAGCGGCTTTTTTTCACCACTAACGAACACTAACGAGGAGAATGTTCAGTTAGACCCTTTTCGAATAGGGTCCTGTTAGTGAAAGTTATTGGTGAATAGTAACCATTTTTCAAGAATGGAAATCGACTTGATATGAAAAAGAAATTTTCAAATGGCGAAATAAAATCGCTCGCCGCTAAATTAGCGGCGGTCTTCGCTATCCTTTGCCTGTTTCGCCTCCTGGTGTTTTTCTTTGTCTCAAGCGGACTCGGCGCCACAAGAGTCCACCGCGAATTCCGCGTGATGGGCGGCATCCCTTTGACCATCACTTTTTGCGGCGAATCGGAGAAAAGACTCCAAGAGGCGGTCGAAGCCGCTTACAAATCCGTAGCTCTCGTCGATTCATCCTGCAACAGATTCGATCCCTCCAGTGAATTATCCAAGTTGAACGCCACTGCGTTCGGGCGTCCATTTCACTGCCGCGACCCGCTTTGGGACATCCTTATGGAGTCCAAGCGCTACTACGAGCTGACCGACGGAGAATTCGACATCTCGGCGACGCCGTTTATGACCCTCTGGGGATTTCACCGCGAACGTAAAACCCTCCCTACTCCCGCGGAAATCGCGGAAGCCTCGAAGCGTTCGGGTTTGAGCAAGGTCAGATTCGATATGAAAAACCACACCGTCGAATTCACGGTTCCAGGAATGGCTCTGGACCTCGGAGGGATCGCCAAAGGCTACGCGGTGGGGCTCGCCGCGAAGACTGCGGCGAAATTCGGAATCGAGCGAGGCATGATAAATCTTTCCGGAAACGCGTACTGTTTTCCGAAACCGTTTCCCGGCAAATCCGCATACACGGTGGGAATAAAAAATCCGTTGGACAAATCAAAGATCGGCGGATCGTTCTCAATCCTGAATTCAAGCATGGCGACGAGCGGAAACTATGAACGCTACGTAGTGATAAATGGCAGGCACTACGCGCATATAATGAATCCGCAAACCGGCAGACCCGTTGAAAATATGC
>JAADHT010000190.1 GCA_013151705.1 Kiritimatiellota bacterium
CGTTCGTATTCGTCTTGCGTCCGAGATAAGCGGTTTTCGTCAATGTGTAGGTTTCTATCGTCTGCTCGAATTTGTAGAGACCCAATTCGGTTCCTGATTGTCCGATGTCGTTTTTTCCGCTTAACCCGTCGCGACCGACCAGTTTATAAACGATGTCGTGATTAGTTTTCAGACCGAGCTTGCTCCGCATCACCTCCCGCACCTCGTTCGCGACGCGCACGGCGGCGTAATAGTCCATAACCGCCGTCTTTTGACATTTCCCGCAAATATAACGCCCGTCCGAGAACCTGCCGTAATCCGCTGGCATGGAGCATGCGAAGCATTTGGGTTTCGCCGCGCATTCCGCGCAGAGAAATATGTTTTTATATCCGCGGCGGACACCACTCCGCGCATGTCTGTGGCAAGCCGCGCAAACCGGCCAGCTTTTCTCCAAACATTTCTTCGAACAGTAGTATTTTTTCCCGGAATGAAATCTCCCCGGTTTTCCACAGACACGGCATTTCGGAAGACTTCTCTCCAGGCAGCGTTTGGAGCAATAGCGCTTGCCGTTCATCTTGAGATACTTTCCGCGTATGGTTTTTCCGCAAGTCGCGCATTTCAAGGCCCTGCCGGCCACGGCGGAGTATCCACCGCCCCCCGGCGCCGAAACAAACAGGTTCGGAGAAAACGCGAGCGTCAGCAACACGGCGCAAAACAGATTTTTTTTCATAAAAGCCATACAAAACGCACTTGTTAAATGTTGAAGGTTCGATGTCCACCTAGGCGAATAGATTCGATATTAAACGTTGGGCGTTCATAATAAAACCTGTTATTCACCCCCATCCTCACTCAAGACGCAAAAACCGCGAGGATTCAATTCGTCGCAATTTTCGCTTCAGGTTATCTATTCTTGATGGTCGTGCCAGAAATCAAATGTCTCCTCAAGCGCTTGATGGAGGTCCTGACTGAATTGTCGTACAACCGCCCGCCAGCGACCAATCTGAGACCCCCTATGAGAGTTGGACGCTCCACCTCATCCAGAACGACATCGCTACCGTTGAAGCCCCCAAGCAAACCGTCTATCAGCTTTTTTTTGGATTCGACGGTCAGCTCTCCGGCATATTCCAGCCTGGCCCGGACAATATTCATAGCATCGTCCCGCAACCGCTCGAAACGCTTCAAAATCATTTCCAACAGGGAAATTCGCCTTTTGTTGGTTAAAAGAACAAGAAAACGCCGCGTCGTCTCTCCGACGATGTCGTGAAACAGCAATCGAACAGCTTTGCAGGTCTCTTTTTCGAGAGCTGCCGGATTTTTCAAAAAAGAGTCTAATTCGGGAGTGCCTTTCAGCGTTGAAAGTATTTTTGCGGAATCATCGCCAACCTCGTCCAACACGCCTTTCTCCTCCGCCGATAGAAAAAGCGCTTTAGCGTATTTAAAAGATATGGAGTGCTCGTTCGTCATGCCGACAACTCCGTGATCACCTTCTCGACGTATTTTTCATTGTCGGCCCCGCCAATTTCGCGCTCGGAAACCTTCGCCGCCGCCATAAGCGACAGATCGACGATATCCTTCTTGAGTTTTAATAGCGAAGCGCGTCTCTCTCGCTCGATTTCGCCTCTGGCGTCATTAATCATCTTCTCGGCGTTCTTTTTCGCGTTCTCGAGAATCGCCTGGGCGGTCTCCTCCGATTTCCTTCTACCCTCGCGTATAATAGACTCCATCTCTTTTTTCGCGTCGGCCAGAATATTATCTCGTGTGGCGTTTATCTCGGCCAGCTCCTTTTTGGCGCTTTTGGCGTCATCCACGGCGCTGGATATCAGATTCTCCCTCTCCTCCATCGAGGATATGAGAGGACCAAGACCGAATTTGCGGAAAAAAAGCAGAAGCGCGAAGAAAATCAGCCAAGTCCATATAACCAGACCGGGATCCGGACGCAGCAAAGCCGACGCTCCGCCAGATTCCGCGCGTCGGGACTGCGAAGCGCCGCGAGCCACCACGGTTTCCGTTAAAAGCTCTCCCCCGCTCTGTGCCGTATTCGCCATTCAACACCCTATTTAAGCGCTACTATCAAACCGATGATGACCGCGAAAAACGCGAGGCCCTCCACAAGAGCGGCGGACATGATCATAAGAGTTCTGATGTTTTTGTACTCCTCCGGCTGACGAGCGAGAGCCTCCAAAGCCTTGCTGCCGACCCAGCCGATGCTGAGACCGCCGCCCAACACGCACAGCCCTATCCCGATGACGACCAGTCCGTGCGCGAGTTCTATTCCCTGTCCCATAAAATCCTCCTAATTAGTGTTCATGAATGGCCATATCGAGAAATATACACGAAAGCAGCACAAATACCATAGCTTGAATGAAACCGATCAACACATCCAGCAAAGACGTGAAAACCGCCAAAGGATACGACACCAGAGAAAAAACACATCCCATCATGAAAATCAGCATTATGAAAGCGAGAACGGCCATATGACCCGCGAACATGTTAGCGAAAAGACGCAACGCCAACACCAATCCTTTGATGATGTTGCTGAAAACCTCTATCACCATTATTGGAATTCCTATCAACACCGGCACGCCTTCGGGCATCATGTTCTTGAAATACCCTACGACCCCCAAACGGGCCACTCCGGAAAAAAGAATCACCCCCATAACGATCAAAGCCAACCCCAATGTGACGCTGATGTTGGACGTGGCCGCGGAGAAACCCGGAACCAACCCCATCATATTAGAAAGAAGAATCAAAAGAAACATCGTGCTGAAAAACGGCAACCAGCGCCTCCCCTCCTCCGCACCCATCACGGGATACACCAAATCATCGCGGACGAAGGAAACCAGAAACTCCAAAACATTCCTCGATACCCCCTTGTGGACGAGAGATCGCCGACGGAATGCCACGGCGTAGACGACAGCCAGCGACATCGCGGCGATCGCGAGCATGACGAGATGCTTGGTGATTTGGATATCAAAAGGTCCGATGTGAAGCAGGGGAAGAGGAACAGGCGGCAGAAAAGGGACTATCTCCCACTTGTCCGAATCCAAAATGTGATGAAAAAGCGTGTCGGAAACATCATTTCCCGACGCGTTCAACAAGAGCGGAAAAGCCAAGAACGCGAACGCCGTGGCGTATAATCTGACAAGCACTCCTCTCATCGTCGATTTCCATTTCCGTTATATAATAAGGTTCATCAAAAGTCGCGAAAGACGCGGTTTGGGACGAAAGCGCAAGACAAATCCGCGAGAAAACGGCTCGACTCCGAAAGGAAACCGTTCCCGCGACAGCCCCGCGTCTGAAAAAATAATCTAGCCCATATCATTTTTTTTACAAATGCGTACGGCAAGGCGTTCATGTCGAGTTGAACCTTCATTGCTTTATGCGTCCTGGGCCGAATATTTCGCCTTTGACGCCGAAACCACCTTGGCATCCATGAGATTCGCAATCAAAGCGAAGTTTTAAGTTGTACGCGGTACTAGGGCCAGATACCGCCCCAAACGCCAATTGGATGTACGCGGTCTTTTCAACGAACGTCTAGTTGTCTTGTGATACAATGATTTTCTTGATAACCGCGAAGTTCGCAATATCCACCCCCTCTCGTGAAATCCCCGCGCGCTACGCGAGGAGAATATCCAAGGAGTCGCCGTATTCGTCCGCGAGTTTCGCGGCGGCCGCGTTGGTGGAGTTGTCGTCCGCGAAAACCGCGAAAAGCGTCGGGCCGCTTCCGGTGATTCCGCGTGAGAGTGGAGGGAGAGTAGCATCGCCCAGCGCGTCGAGCAGTATCCGCAGAAGGGGGAATTTCAGCAACAAGGCGGGTGCCAAATCGTTATGAATCGTTTCGGGCAGTTTGGCGGGATCACCGGAGCGCAGGGCGGCGAGAACCGCCAATTTCGCGGTTTCCGCCGATTTTTCTTCGATGCCGGGAGTCCGCTTCAAATTGGCGTACGTCCACGCGGCGCTCACCGGAAACCTCGGATTGACGAGTAGAACGCTGAAATCCAGCGACGACTCCACCGGCTCCAGCCTTT
>JAADHT010000278.1 GCA_013151705.1 Kiritimatiellota bacterium
GATTCATAATTATCGACTCCTTGTTTGCAATCCAATGACGAAACTCCAAATATGCGAAAACACATCGATTGTAGATGAAAATACGCTGATTCAAGATACTTTCAATAGATGATTGTCGGTTTCTTTTGCACGAAAATAAGATTAAATTGGAGGTTCGCGCTTGGAGAAACGCGTCTCTTCGCCTGCTACTTTCTTTCGTATTCTCCCATCCCCCGCCACTCCCACCAATTCCCATTATCTCTCCTTGCTCCCATACGGCTCATTAGGCGCATACGGCCCATGCCCGACCTCTTGAAACGCTTTGAGTCTGAATTATCGCCAAAACGTGCTCAAGAACCGCCTGGTGGTTCCGGTCGAAGCGGTTTTCGACACTACGATACTCCTGCGGGACGGCCTGATCAGCGACATCCAACATTCGGGGGGTTGAAAACAATGTTGACACGCGACTTATTCAGGCTTTCAGCCCACAATCCGCTTCTGCACAAAATACGCTCCCTTCTCACCTCTCTCGGTATAATATTCGGAGTGTGTAGCGTGATATCGATGCTGGCCATCTCGGAAGGAGCGAAAAAAAACGGCAGAAGCAATATGGATGTTCCAGCTTGTCACACTTCGTCAAGCGGGGTTTTATAGCTTTTCAGCATTGCGTCGAGGGGAAGCGCGAAATTCGCGTCCGCGAGATTCGCGGAGGTGAATCGCGCCTCCGGCTCTTCAACGACCTTGCCGACTTTCGCGTACGGAACACCAGCGAGCAGTTCAGCGATTTCCGCGGAACTCTCAGGCGCGGCGGTCAAAATGAAACGAGCGGCCGATTCGGAAAATAGAATCTCCGCCGCCGTCATTCCGGATTCCGCGGGAATCGCGTCGAAATCGATTTCCAGACCGAGTCTGCCCGCCATCGCGACTTTCGCGAAACCGACGGACAGTCCGCCTAGCGCCGGAGCGTGCGCGGAACGCGCGAGTTCCGCGTCGGTAACGGCGCTGACCGCATGATGCGTTTTCGCCGCGAGTTCCGCGTCGACTTTCGGGACGTTGTTTCCGACCGCGTTCATCGACGCGTAATACTCGCTTCCGCCCAACTCGGGCTTGGTCGTTCCTATGACGTAAACGTCGTCTCCCGCGAACTTCGCGTCGAGCGACAGGGCTTTGGAGACGTCGTCGATCTTTGTTATAGCGCTAAACAACACCGTCGGCGGAATGGAAATCTTCTTTCCGCCTAGATTGCAGTCGTTCTTCATGCTGTCCTTGCCGGATACGCACGGGGTGTTGAACGCCTTCGTGTAGTCGTAGAGCGCCTTGTTGGCGCGGACGAGCTGCGCGAGCTTGTATTCGCCGTCCGGGGTCTTCTCGCTTTGGACCGGATCGGGCCAGCAGAAGTTGTCGAGTCCGGCTATCGCGTCGGGTTTTCCCCCGGCCGCGATAATCCGGCGTATGGCGAGTTCTATCACGCACGCCATCATATGATAGGTGTCGATATCGCTGTAGCGCGGGAGAATTCCGGCGGAGAGGATTATTCCCTCCTTGGACATCGGCGCGCACATGCTTACAGTGGCGTCGCCGGAAACGTCCCGCCCGCGGCCGACGAACGGTTTTATCACGCTGAGTCCCTTCACCTCGTGGTCGTACTGCCTGGCCTTGTACTCGTTTGAGCAGACGTTCAGCCGTTCCACCAACTTGAGTGCGTCAACCGCTAGATTCGCGGATTCGGGGAGTTCCGGCTCCGAAAACGAGGGAGGCGTCCACTTGGCGTTCAGTTTCATTCTGGGCAGACCGTTGTGCATGAAATCGAGATCGATCCAAGCCACGGTTTTTCCGTTGTAGAGCATGTGGAATTTGCCGTCGTCGGTAAACTCTCCCAGCGCGGAAACCTCCACGTCGCGTTTGTCCGCGAGTTTCTTGAAAGCCTCCCAGTTCTCAGGCGGAACGGCGAAGCTCATACGCTCCTGGGCTTCGGATACGAGAATCTCCCAAGGCTGGAGGCCGGCGTATTTCACGGGAGCCTTGGCGAGGTCCATTCCGCAACCGCCGGAATGCTCGGCCATCTCGCCTATGCTCGACGAGAGTCCGCCGGCTCCGTTGTCGGTGATGAATCTGTACAGACTGGCGGATCGGGCTTCTTTGATGAAATCGCTCATCATCTTCTGTGTTATCGGATCGCCTATCTGCACGGCTTGCACCGGACTCTCCCCATGCAGTTCCTCGCTGGAGAATGTCGCTCCGTGGATGCCGTCCTTCCCGATGCGTCCGCCCGCCATAACCACCAGATCGCCGGGTTTTATGGTTTTCTCATGTCCGGGCGTGCCGCCGATCTCGCGGGGCAACAGTCCCACCGTTCCGCAATAGACCAGCGGTTTGCCAAGATAGCGCTCGTCGAAATACTCCCACCCCAAGCCGTATGGAATCCCGCTTTGGTTTCCGCCGTCGATAACTCCTTTGTGAATTCCGTCGCGCAGACGGCGAGGATGCAGCAGGCCGTCCGGCACCTCCTCGGCGGGTGTGAACGGCGATCCCAGGCAATATCCCCAGACGTTTATCAGCAGATCGCAACCGCGGCCCGTGCCGAGCGGATCGCGGTTCACCCCCACGATTCCGGTCATGGCGCCACCATACGGATCCAGGGCCGAGGGGCTGTTGTGCGTCTCGACCTTATACGCCAAGTCGTATTCGTCGTTGAATCGGACGACCCCGGCGTTGTCGTGAAACACGGAGACGAGCCAGTCGATCCTCTCGCCAATCTCGCGGGTGCTTTTCTTTATGAATGATTTGTAGCAGGAGACTATTCGCTCTACGTTTCCGTTCTCGTCCTCGTACTCTATTTCGGCGTCGAATATCTTGTGTTTGCAATGCTCAGACCAAGTTTGGGCGAGCAGTTCCAACTCGACATCGGTCGGTTGATCGCTCAATTCGAATTTCGACCGGTCAAGGGCCGTTCTGAAATAATTCTGAATGGCCTTCATCTCCTCCAGGGAGAGCGCCAGAACGCCGTCGCCGCTGATTTTCATCAACTCATCGTCCGCCACCTCAAGATCGTATGTTTTCACAACGCCGCTCTCGGCGTCGAGCATGAAAGGCAGATTCAACGGAATAGGGTTTCTGTTGGCGGAGGAGTATATGTTTATGGATTCGATGAGTTCGTTCGCCAAAAGATCCTTTCCGATTCTCTCGACATCCGATTCCGAGAGGGCGGCGCCTTTGACAAGGTACTCGATGGAGCTGAAGACGAACTCGTCGTCGCGAAGCTCGCGGCCGATTATGTCCCCTACGGCGTTATGCGCGGAACGTCCCACGTTGTCGGTCACCCCCGGAAGAAATCCCACCGAGATCAGCCAGTCGAAGCGTCTCCAGTCGCTTTCGCCGAGAATTCCCCGCTGCAGGACTGGATTCGCGAGTTCCGCGGAAATTCTCTCCGCTTCCGCCGCGGTGATGTCCGCCGCGATGGTGTAAACCTCCCTGACTCCGACCTCATCCACATCCATGGCTAAAAGATTTTTTATTTGGACGGCGACGGAGCGTCCGCGGGAATCCGGCCACTTCGGCAACGGTGAGATTTCAATTCTGTATTCCATAAAAATTCTTCCGTGTGTGTGATGTTGGCGACAGCGTCGATTTCGATATCCGACCGACTGGCGGTCCAGACGCGGGGAAATAAAATACTCTATTCAGCTTCCTTTTTCAACCACGAACAAACACTAACTGTGGAGAATGTTTCGCCGTTCGGAACCAAACGACGAAACATCGAGTTGAATTTCATACGCACTGTATGGCGTTCGTCCGCGTCAGCATGGCTGTGATACCTTTTCGAACAGGGTCTAGACCCTGTTCGAAAAGGTCTCGCAGCCATGTGGACACTTATTTCGAGTGTGAGACCGCGTTTTTTCGCCGGGAATTCAATGCCGAAGCATTGGGTTCTCGGCGAAAACCGCGGGATCACCCGAAAGAAGCGCCCACCCGAAGGGCTGACGCGGTCGAACGCC